>NZ_JAFIDN010000014.1 GCF_017921895.1 Natronogracilivirga saccharolytica | reverse complement strand
ATGATTATGAAGTATATCGAGGAGCAAAATGTTGAAGGTAAAGACGGAGAATTTAAAATCGAAGACAAGTAGACATTTGTCTACATCACAAAGCTATCGACTTTAGTCGATAGTAGTTTACTTCCTCGGTACGTTTTTCCAATCCGATGAGGCTTCCGGATTTTCAGAATGAGTATGCCCAGGGAAGCATCGGAAAATACAATTCAGACAACCTGAACGGATGGGGGCCGAGGATTGCAGGACAAACCGTGGAAAATATCCGTGGAGAAGAGATTACGCTTCAAGACTACCCGGACAATGTCAGGGATTTCTATGAAACAGATCTCATGACATCAAACCATATCTCATTCTCCAATGCGGATGAATTGTCAGATCTCAGGGTCAGCCTCACCCATACAGGTCAAAGCGGCATCGTACCGAATAACAGACTGGACAGAACGGCCATTTCAGTCAATTCCGGCCGCAGGCTGACCGACAGGCTTGCCATCCGGATGTCCGGTACCTATACACACCTTGATACCAAAGGCCGTGCCGTGGCCGGTGCAAATGATCCGAACGTTCTGACGTCACTGATCAACACGCTGCCGCGTACCTTTGATACTTCCGAACTCAAGGATTACAAAGAAGAGGACGGAACTCAGAGAACACTGGGCCCGATGACCAACAACCCCTACTGGCTGGTCAATGAAAATGCCTTTGAAAACCAGGTACGAAGGATTTTTGGTAATGTTGAAGGCCGCTATGAAGCCACCGAGTGGCTGTCCTTCACTGGTAGAGCCGGTCTTGACTACTACACTGAAGATCGAAACAGTAGAAATGCCGTCGGAACTCTTGGCCGTGATGATGGTGACTTCGCACTTGATGTCATCCAGGAACAGCAGATTAATATTGACGCTCTTGCTGAAGTGAATCGCAATATCACTGATGACATCAGTTTCCAGGGTGTTCTGGGGTATAACCTGAACATGCGGGAGAACCAGATTCTCAGAAGCAGGGGGACCAATCTGGAAATTCCGGGACTGGAAAACTTTGCCAACACCGAAACACAGTCACCAACCAACCGGTTCCAGGAGCAGCGCCTTGTCGGTGTATATGGTGATGCTACGTTCGGTTACAGAAACTACCTGTTTCTGAATCTTACTGGCCGGAATGACTGGTCGTCAACCCTGCCGAAAGAAAACCGCTCATTCTTCTACCCGTCTATCAATACCAGCTTCATTTTCTCCGAAGCATTTGATATTGCCGGAAGAGTGTTCTCCTACGGTAAATTGTTTGTGAACTATGCACAGGTAGGTAGTGATGAGGCTCCTTATCAGCTGGATTTCCGGTTTTTGCCGATCGAAGACATTTTCGGACAGTTCGGAACCGGCAATGACTTTCCGTTTGGCGGCAGAACCGGATTCGGTGCTACCGGTACACTCCCCCCGACTGACCTGAAGCCTGAAATGCAGAACTCCTTTGAGGTTGGTACGGAACTTCAGTTCTTTGACGGAAGGGCAGGTGTTGACTTTACCTGGTATGATGTCCGGACCGAAGACCAGATTATTTCGATCCCGACGCCGCTTTCCACCGGGTTTGGTGCCAACCGAACCAATATTGGTGAGATTTCCAATAAGGGAATCGAGCTTTCTCTGAACTTTGTACCATTCCAGACAAGAGACTTCTTCCATAACGTAATAGTCAATTTCCATCAAAACCGGAACAAAGTCGAATCTCTGGCTCCGGGTGTTGATGAAATCGTTATTGCAAGTGCCTTCAACGGCCTTCAGGTTCGTGCGGAACCGGGAGAACCGCTTGGTCTCTATGGCCCGGGCTTCCTCAGGGTAACTGACGAGGAGTCAGAGTACTATGATGAGCTGATCATTAATCCGGATAACGGACTGCGACGCACAGGCGACAATATCCGCCTTGGTGACATCGATCCTGATTTCAGGCTCTCGTTTACCAATCAGTTCAACTTCCGCGGTGTTGGCGTTAGCTTCCAGATTGATTACCGTCATGGAGGAACCATCTTTTCACAGACCGTCGGTGCTCTCAGAAGAGCCGGTGTTGCTGAAGAAACAGCTGAAAACAGATACGGCACTTACATTGATGACGGTGTGATTCCTGATGGAGAAGGCGGATTCATGCCAAACAATGTTCCTGTACAAAGTATGCAGGCATTCTGGAATCAATATGCCAACTCTGACCTTCATGAAGGCAATGTCTTCAGTGCCACCCATGTGAAGCTCCGGGAAGTACGTGTCGACTATACCCTTCCTCAGCGATGGCTGGATGCAACTTATTTCAGCAGCGTATCCATTGGTCTTGAAGGACGAAATCTGCTGCTGATTTACAGCGAAATCCCGCATATCGATCCTGAGACAGGTCTCTTCGGATCAGCATCCAATGGCCAGGGTATTGAATGGAACGTACTGCCGTCAGTACGAAGCTTTGGCACCAATATTCAGGTTCGATTTTAATCCATTTTGAAAATGCACAATACTATGAAGCGATTTAAAACATTTATACTGATTGCCGTTCTTGGTTTTACGGCATACAGCTGCGACAGTTTTCTGGATGTAAATACAGATCCGAATGCAGCTACGGAAGTTTCGCCTGATGTGTTGTTTCCACCGGTCCTGGCAAACGTTTCTGCCAACAGGGCCATCGAAACCATGCCGGGTACGGCTTTCTTCGTCAACTCCTGGTCTCCGAACTACGCGACCGGTCTCCATGGTGATGACAGATACGAGGTCAGCCCGTTCGGAACGGGTAACACATGGACCAGCTGGTACGGGTCCGGGCTTAGAAACCTCAACCTGATGGTTGAATTTGCAGAAGATAGAGAACCATTGCAGCCGAACGTCGCCGCACAGGCCAAAATCATGAAGGCCTATCTGTTTTTCTCGCTGACCATGATGTGGGAAACCGTTCCTTTTACAGAGGCACTGGATCCCGATGAGTTTCCGAATCCGGAATTTGACGATCAGGAAACTGTTCTTTATGGCGTAATTGACATGCTGGATGAAGCCCTGGAGCAGATTGCTCCGGGCGAACCTGCCGTCGAGTTTGGTGATCTGATGTATGGCGGAGATATGGAGCAGTGGGAAAAGTTTGCCAACTCACTGAAGCTGCGTACATACATGTATCTCAGGAACCAGCATGATGTTGATGACGAAATTCTGGATCTGCTTCAGAATGCGGAGCTTATCAGAAGCAATGAGGATATGGCCTATATTCCGTTCTTCGATTCAGAAGATAATGCTCACAACCTCTGGAAGGTTCACAATCAGTTCAACGGTTTTGTCGGAACCGGCAACGGCGGGTATTTCGTCTCTGCCGGCCAGACTCTGGTTGATTTGATGAACGATCTTGATGACCCGAGAAGAAACACCTACTTCGCATTCATGCCCCAGGATGACGGTACATTCCTGCCGGAAGATTTCACCGGACAGGTAGCCGGCCGGTTTGGCAGCGAAGGAGATGTGAATTACATAAGCCAGAACATCATTACACGTGACTGGCCCAACCGGGTACTCACACCCTCGGAAGTGCTTTTCTATGAAGCGGAATTCTATGCCACCAGAGGTGAGTTTGGTGCCGCTCATGATGCATATATAGCCGGCGTTCAGGCATCACTTGATTTTCTTGATCCCTGGACCCGTCTTGATCCGAGAGAGGGAACACTTAACGGTATTCCCGATGCTGACAAGCAGGCTTACATTGACAATCTTCCCGGTTCATTCAGTAACGAAGAATCTGCTCTGGAAGCCATCTGGACTCAGCACTACATTGAGATATTTGACAGATCACCTGAAAACTGGTCGGAGTGGAGAAGAACCAAGTTCCCGAGTCTGACAGTTGCGGAACAAGCCACGCTGGGCGATATCATCAGAAGATATCCGTTCCCGCCTTCGGAACTTCAGTCAAATCCGAACATTCCTCCCGAACCGGTTCTGGACACTCCGATGTGGTTTGAGAACTGACAGATATTCATTTCTAAGATCTGATATATAATGAAACTAACAAGATTTATACCAGTAATATTCATTTTCGCAATTGCTTTTACAGCATGTGAAAATGTATCTGAGCCGTTCTCTATTGAGGATGGCGCGATCCCTGCTTTTGTAAAAATAGATACAGAAGACACGGATGTTCTGGCAGGCGGTAGTCTTGAAGTCCTGATCGAACTGGGCCAGACCCAGGAAGAAAACGTTGTCGTTGAGTACGAAATCGATGGTGACGCGGTCGAAGGAGAAGACTACATTATGTCCGGAACTGACAACGGCTCCTTTGTGATCGAACATGATCCGGAGTCTACTACATTCGACAATCATACCATTGACTTTGAATTCCCGTTACTGGCTGCTGAAGGTACTGCAAGGGAGCTGACACTGATACTTGTCAGTGCCACTACCGAGGAGACCGGAAGGGAGCTGACGATCGGAAGAGGTGACCGCGGTGCATCCCGCACCTATACCATCAATGGTTTTGGTGTCGTGGAAACGGGTACCTATGAGTACGAAGCAACCGGAGACTTTGAGTTCGACGGTACCTTTGAAGTGACCCGGCCGGATGATCCCATCGTGGTTGGCGGCGATCCTTATCTCTACGAGGTAAGCAACATTGCCGGCGGTCTGTTTGGCATTCCGGTAGCCTACGCGTTCAATGTAACTGCAGCTGGAAATGTCATGGGTGCTCCTTACTCTCATGGGCAGGATCCCGATGGTGAAGATCTCGATGATATCATTCTGAATGTGGGCGGAAGTTTTGATTCCGATACCAACACGCTTATTCTGGACTATGTCTTCGAATGCTGTGGAGTGGAAGGGGCCAATGTAGTAATAACTGCCACTTTATCAGACTGATCAGCAGGGATAAACTGATTACATGTTTAAAAGCCGCATCGCAACCCGATGCGGCTTTTTTTTTGATGCGCCCGGCAGGGCGCATTCGCTTCACCGTCAGGAAAAATCTAAAATAATCTTTTTCAGAAGTACAAGAGCCGCAATGGATTTATAATCAAATAAAGATTTCAAAAGAATTTTGACTGGCAACACCCTATCTTTTATGGCAAATGTTCTGAACAACACAGAAACCAGGAATGGCAGAAATTAGAGACCATCTTTATGCTGATTAATGAACGAAGAACAAAGCTGGTTTGCACGATAGGACCGAGTACCAGCTCACCGGAAATGATTGAGGAACTGATTCGAAGCGGCATGAATGTCGTCCGTCTGAATTTCTCGCACGGCACGCATGAAGTCCATAAGAAAAACATTGAGACCATTCGTGAGCTCTCACGCAAGCTTAAAATCAGCATACCCATCCTCATGGACCTGCAGGGGCCCAAAATCCGGGTCGGCCGTATGAAAGGGGAAGGTGCTAAGCTGGAAACGCACTCTTATGTCAAACTGACTCCGGATGATATCGAAGGTGACAGTGAAGTAATTCCGATCGACTACCCCAATCTTGCAGAAGATGTCAAACCGGGAAATACAATTCTGATGGACGATGGTCTTATGGAGCTCAGAATTGTCAAGATATCAGACGGCGATATTACCGCACGTGTTATAAACGGCGGTTTTCTAAAGCCGAGAAAAGGAGTGAATCTGCCGGATGTCAAAACCTCCATATCAGCCATTACCGAAAAAGACGAGAAAGACCTTGCATTCGGACTTGAGCAGGGTGTCGACTTTGTGGCAATATCATTTGTCAGATCGGCCGGCGATGTTCAGGACCTGATATCCAAAGTACGCGTCAAAGGCAGCAATGCCGGGATCATCGCGAAAATTGAAAAGCCGGAAGCGCTGGATGAAATTGATGATATCATCCAGCAGGCCGACGGTATCATGGTCGCCCGGGGAGACTTGGGAATAGAAATTGCAAGTGAACGCGTGCCGCTCATCCAGAAAGATATTATTGATCGCTGCAAAACAGCAGGCAAGCCGGTGATCACGGCAACACAGATGCTGGAATCGATGATGAACAACCCCCGTCCTACACGGGCAGAAAGCTCCGATGTAGCCAATGCCGTTCTCGACGGGACTGATGCCGTCATGCTTTCAGGGGAGACAGCCGCCGGCAAATATCCGCTGGAAGCAGTCCGGACCATCGACAAAATATGCCGCAACATAGAAGTCAAAACGGATTCCATTTATCAGACACTTGAGTTTGTACAACCAGAATGGAGGGAAAAACAGGTTGTTGAATCCCTCAGTTACGCATGTGTGACCGTCGGTGAAGCGGTGGAAGCCAGGCTGATTGCTACCATCACACATTCCGGCACAACAGCCCGAAGAATTGCAAAATTTCGGCCTCGTGTACCCGTTATAGCATTTACTGAAAGTGTGGAAGTCAGAAGACAGCTTAATCTTGTCTGGGGTGTTACATCCATCCAGTTGGATGCCCTTTTTGATACAGATACCAGTGTCAAGCGAATGGAAGATTATCTGAAAGAATCCGGGTTGATCACATCAGGTTCACGTATTGTGGTTGCCGCCGGTATTCCCATTTCCAAACGCGGAAGCACAAATATGGTCAAGGTCAGCACGATAGAATAGTCCATTTAACAAAACATGTTTCGATACATTCGGCTAACCGGTGCTTTGCTCGCGATACTGCTTGTCACTCAGGGGTGCGGAACGGCCCTGCAAAGCGGATGGCGTGACTTCAATGCCTATTTTAATACCTACTACAATGCAAAGACCAGCTTTGACCGGGGTGTCGAGCTTCAGCGGAATCAGGAAGTAAAAATCAATCCGGAACGTCCCGTCAGGATCCACCCGACTCCTCCCCGGGCCGGTCAAAGCGATTTTGAAGAAGCCATCCAGAAAAGCGCAGATGTTATCCGCTTCCATCCGCAGTCGCGCTGGGTTGATAACGCCATTTTTCTGATGGGACAGTCCTATTTTTACAAACAGCAGTTCTTCTCCGCTGATCAGAAGTTCGTTGAGCTGCTCAGCACCACCAGTGACCCCGAATTGCGGCAGAAAGCCATTTTGTGGCGGGGACGGGCAGCGCTTGAGCTTGAAAACCATGTCGAAGGTATCAACTACATTGAGGCACGACTCTTTTCCACTGAATTTGACTGGGAACCCGAAATTGCTTCAGAAGTGAAGCTGGTTTTAGCCCAGCTGCTCGTTGAGCGGGACGAATACGAGGATGCTGTTTTTTATCTGGAGGAGGCGTTGCCGGATGTGGATACCAGGCGAATGGAAATGAGGGCGCACTTTTTGCTCGGACAACTGCTGGAGGAGCTTGAAGAATATGACCGGTCCCTGGATGCCTATGCCAGTGCCACGCACCGCTCCAACCCGAGCTATGACCTGATCTACCATGCCGAACGAAAAATGGGAATCGTTGCCCGAAAACGCGGAGATCTGGATTGGGCACTGGAGCATTTCATTGACATGAGCAGAGACGACCGTCATTTTGAATATATATCAGATATTGAATATCAAATCGCGCGCACACTCCATGATCAGGGAGAATTCACCACCGCCCGCGAAAACTATGAACAGGTTCTGAGAAGAAGATCACAAAATCCCTCAAGCGAGACCCAGGCCCAGATCTATTACGGACTTGCAGAAATATACAGGGACTATTATCAGGATTTCTCAACCACTGCCGCCTACTTTGATTCATCATCCCAGCAGGCAAGAAACATCGAAGAGCTTCCGAAAGACTTTGATGCCGATGTAATGTCTCAGTCATACGGTGAATATTCGCGTCTGCAGGCGGAAGTACACCGGCTCGACAGTTTGCTCTGGCTTGGAGAGCTATCCGAAGCCGAGTTCGATTCGGTCGTCACAGACATCCGGGAAAAAAAGCTTGCCGAACTTGAAGAACAGCAGCAGGAGCAGCGAAGGGAACACATGGTTACCCCCGAGGATATTGAAGAAGCCGGCGAACAGGCAGATGAGGTCACCGAAAACGGGTTTTTGAATCACAAGAATCCGCAGATGGTACAGCAGAGTACCCAGGCATTCCAGGCATACTGGGGCACCAGGCCGCTGGTGGACGACTGGCGCCGGATGGAAGCCGTGAGGGTCACTATCGTGCAGCAGTATGAGGAAGAGGGCGAGGAAGTGGAGGACGTTGATGAGGCTATCGAAGAGGCTGCAGGAGCCCAGGCACAGACCATTGATCTGGACTTTTCCGAAATTCCGTTTACGGAAGAGGAACAGCGGGAAACACGTCATACCATCGCTTCCCACGAATATGAAATCGGAAACGTGTTTTTCACTTCTCTTGCAATGCCAGACAGCGCCGCTATCTACTATCGCAGTGTCATGGGCAGATTTCCCGATTCGGAGCTGGCCCCCCAGGCCATATATTCCCTGTCCGAGCTCTACCAGTCAGCCGGAGACTCTGCCCAGGCCTTGCAATATGCCATGCAGCTGGTGGATTTCTACCCGGAAACAGTTTACGCTGAGCGGATGGCGGACCGCTACATGCTTGAGCTGGAACGTCCTGAAAAAGAGCTGAGCAGGGAAGACAGCATCCGTGTTGCATTTGAGGAAATCAAAGATATGCCGGCAGGTGAAATCCGTGCCGAACGGCTCAGGCGCTTTGCGGAAAAATATCCCGAATCCGGGGAGGCTCCCGAAGCGCTCTACCGGTCTGTACTGGATTACATCCAAACGGCCCGCGATGATGAGCAGTTTGTATACAGAATGAACGAGCTCTCTTTTTACCGGTATATGTGGGAACAGGAAAGTGATGTGCTTGAGGGGCTTCAGGATTCGGTTCAAAGCCTCATGGAGGACTCGTTGTACATGGCCAACCTGGCCGAACTGGAAGCGGATATTCTGGATGAAGAAGAGCCTGCTGAAATGGAAGGCCGGGCAGGTTCGGAAGAGGACGAAGAGCACCGGGAAGAAGAAACCGAAGGGGATTCACCAGGTGAAGGATCTGATGAACCTTCCGGTGAGGAGTCTGGCGACGCATCGGCCGACGATGAACGGGAACCATCAGAATACAGTTCCGAGGAACGGGCGGAAATCATTGCACGGGAGCGGGAGCAGGCAGAAGAGCAGATATTGGAGGAGGTTGCTGAACAGGAAGAAGCTGCTGAACAGGAAGAAGCTGCCGCCCCGGATGAAGATGAGAAAGAAGAAACAGATGATCAAACCCGCCCCAAATCCACGCAGATGCATTTGCAGGAGATACTGGAAAAACAGATTCCGGAACCGGACTTCAGTGACATGTTTCCTTACGAGGGCGCGTTGTGGGACAGTGCCAGGGTGGCTTTGATCAGTATGAAGAGCGAGTATCCTGATTTTGCCAAGAGTGATGTCGTTGATGCGTTATCAGAGGAAATAGAAGTGGACCGGGTCAGGGCGCTGCTGGTGGATACCGACAAAACGTACTCCTGCGGTGAGCTTGATTCCAAGCCGGAAGTTCAGGGCGGCAAAGACAACTTTATCACTGAGAGCGGATTCCGTGATGTGATCAACGAACATCAGATGAGCGGAACAATTCAGATTGAGGTTCTGATCAATAAGGAGGGTGTCCCCAAGCAGGCTGATACCGACGAAGAACGGGATGAAGACGGCATTATTGATACCCTTCTTGAGACTGTAATTGAGCATATGCGGTTTTCCGTTCCCGAGTACACAGGGGTTGAAGTCTCTGCCAGCTGCGAGTATACCATCGAATTTGACTCTGAATAGTGTCAGCATGGTGCCGGGCAGTTCCGGCCGGCTGTGCCTGTTCCCTGCGACCATTTGCGCTTGAGAAATCCTCTGTTCAGAAAAATCAGTCGGCGTTTCTCAGCTCAGATAGTGATGCTGCCCCCTCTTTTTCGACCTGCATGGCAAGAGCGTTATTTATTCTGCGAATCAGCCCGGGGCCCTCGTAGACAAGACCTGTGTATACCTGCAGCAGATGGGCCCCTTCTTTTATCAGTGACACAGCCTTTTCCGGAGAATCAATTCCACCGCAGGCAATCAGGATGCGCTCATTTGGAAGGGTTCTGCGAAACCAGGAGATGTATTCCATCGTCTTGCTGAAAAGAGGCGCACCGCTCAATCCACCCCGGCCGATGCCGGATAACTTCTTTTCGGGTGTGAGAAGCCCTGACCGGTCAGTTGATGTATTTGAGACAATATAACCGGTAATATTTCGCTCTTCACAAATGGTAACGAGCTGGTCCAGCCGGGTGAAGTCATTGTCCGGCGAAAATTTGACAAAAAGGGGATGCAGGCTGTCTGTTTGCTCGTCCCCGATGGCATCCAGCAGATCGGCCAGCGGACCGGGTTCTTCAAAAGTCTTTCCTTCCCCGGTGTTGGGACAGGAAATATTCAGCGTGATATAATCGGCGACATCGCGTGCATGGAGATAAGATGACACGTAATCACGTATGGCATCGTCTCCCATAATACAGGAATCGTGTGTTTTTGCGATATTAATGCCGGACGGAAAATCACGAAACAACGTTGGGTGCGTGGTCCGAAGCTGATGCAGCCGACGACATATCGTTGACGCTCCCTCGTTGTTCAGTCCCATTCTGTTGATCAGCGCCTTGTCCTGCACAAGGCGAAATAACCGCGGAGACGGATTGCCCGCTGATGGTTTTGCGGTGATGCTGCCATACTCGGCGTATCCGAATCCCATTGCCTGCAACAACGTTGTAAATTGTGCGTTTTTGTCAAAACCGGCGGCAATACCTGTTGGGTTGGGAAAAGAAATTCCGGCTATGTCCTGCCTCAGGGACGGCCAGGCAGAAGTTTGCCTGTTACGGAGACCTTTTCCGATGAGCGGTGATCTGGAAATGGCGTTGCCGAGTCCCGCGACAAAATGGTGAGCCCTTTCGGGATCCATCCGGAAGAAAAGCGGACGCAATAATGTCCGGTACATAAAGTCCTCTTATTGAAACCTGCAAAAATGTGACCCGTTTACCAACGATGCCATCAAATTGGGTGAAACGCAGAAAACGAGTGTGTTTCGTACTGATTCTTTGCGTACAATATACGATATTCCCACCCATCATAAGCCAGTCAAATTACGCAGAACCGAGATTTTTTAAATGAAGTTCACTGATATCCGTCACGTTTATGAGATGCTGGACCGCATGCCCTCTTTTCAGCGGCAAGGTGCCGGTGCTGCGCGTCTGGGACTGGATCGCATCCGGTGGTTCTGTGCCGTTATGGGAAACCCCGAAAAACGAGTGTCGTGTATCCACGTGGCGGGAACAAACGGCAAGGGCAGTGTCTGCGCCATACTGGCTCTGGCATATCAAGAGGCGGGATACCGGTGCGGGCTGTTTACTTCCCCCCATCTTGAGCACATCAGGGAGCGGTTCCGGATAAACGGCACGTTCATCCCTGAAGAAGATATGCTCCGTTTTTTTCAGCTTTACGGCAGGGAATTACAGGAGTCGGAGCTAAGCTATTTTGAAATCACAACAGCACTTGCTTTCTGGTGGTTTGATCAAAGCGGCGTTGATCTGGCGATTTATGAAACCGGGCTGGGAGGCAGGCTGGATGCAACCAATGTGGTGACTCCGGAAGTTGCCGTAATAACATCCATCGGTATGGATCATCAGAATTTCCTGGGAGACACCCTCTCCGGCATAGCGAAAGAGAAGGGCGGTATTATCAAACACGGTGTGCCGGTGGTAATTGGAAACATGGCATATGAGGCCCGGATGAAGCTGGAGGACATTGCGCAGGAGCGAAATGCCCCTGTTCTGGATGTCCGGGAAATGCAGCCCCGGCAGTTACCGCGCGTCAGGGCTGAAAAACAGCCCGCGGGAAAAATGGCAATGACCACGGGTGATGACACCGGCGCTGTCAGAACCAGCACCGGCATAGATCGTCCGGAGTCCGCAATCTTTACTTTCCGGGAAGATGATGAACTCATTGAAGTGACATCCGACCTGATTTCGCCTGTGCACAGATGGAATATTGCAGTGGCGCACATGGCTGTGAAGGCGGCAGGTGATGCATTCCCGGTAACACGACCCGCCTTTATAAAAGCAGTATCGGCGGCCGGCTCAAGCGGATTAATGAAAGCGCGTTTCGAGCGGATGCACCCGGATTATCCATGGTATTTCGATGCGGCTCACAACGCCGAGGCTGTCGGGGCACTGACAGATGCTGTTTCCGGGCAAGATTGGCAGACCGAACCCGTTATTGTACTGAGTATAATGCGTGATAAAGTTCAAAAAAAAGTACTTAAACCGTTTTCGGTTTTTGAAAAAAACTACTATTATGCATTACAGACGGAGAGGGCGGCAGATATCGCACTGATCACGCCATATGTAGCCAATATAAAGAACTTGCCCCCCAATGAAGAAGAAATTATTGATTTCTTTAAAGGGTTTACCAATCAGGTAGTAATTTTCACTGGAAGTTTTTACTTTTATGGTGTGGTCAAAGGATGGATTTCTCGCATCATCAAGTCCTGAATACTGTTTCCTCTCTCCGGGTCACCTGTAAAACACCTCTATCAAACGATTCGGGTAATGTCCGGATTAACGGATTACCGCTCACCCACAACATAACAATGTGTGCACTCCGATTGTGACTGCATCATAACATAATGTCTTACCTCCAATCAGCTGAATCAGAATTGAAAGATTTGGATCAATTAGAAGAAAAAACACTAAAAGAGTTGCAGGAAATTGCCCGGAATGCAGGGCTGAAACCTGTGACCGGTTTACGCAAACAGACTCTGATTGACCGGTTGCGTGAACATGCCCGACAGCAGGCTCAAACACTCATAAGTTTTGACGGTGATGATGGTGACGATGCCGCTTCTTCGAAAACGGATGAGAATGATCAGAGCACCCGGAAAGACGATTCGCAGAGTTCCCGCGAGGAGAGAGAGCAGTCTGAATCCCCGCCTACCGGTCTTTACCGTAAAAAGGATCTGAGCAAGTACAAAAAGCCGGCACAGGGAGCCGGGAGTTCACAGAAGGCGAAAAAGTCATCCTCCGGTCAGGCTTCTGATAAATCCCCTGGTCATTCCGCAGAATCGCCGGAATCAAAATCCGCCCGAACCGCCGGATCCGGAGAAGCAGCCGGTAAAGCTGAAAAGCAGCAAAAGCAGGCTAAGGAGAAATCCGATCTTCACAAAGAAGCTCAAAAAGATCCGCGAAAGGATTCCCGAAAAGAATCCCGTAAGCCTGACAGACCCGAAAAATCAGAAAAAGAATCAGCAGGTAAAAAAGACAGGGCAGCACAATCCGGACAGGATCTGATTCCTTCAAAATCCGATAATAACAAAAAGAAGAACGTTCACGAGGTTCTTCCCGAGTCGGATGCCGCGACACTCGAAGAACGCCTGAAAGAGATTGAACCCAAACTTGGTGGTTATCTGATTAATGAAGGCACACTGGAGATCCTGCCAGACGGATACGGATTTCTCAGATCAGTCAACTACCACTATTCGGCAAGTCCGGATGATATCTACGTATCTCCTTCGCAAATAAAGAGGTTCTGCCTGAAACAGGGTGACAGCGTGATCGGTATCATCCGTCCGCCCAAAATCGGCGAGCGCTATTTTGCTCTTCTCAGAGTAGATGGTGTCAACGGGCGTATTCCGGCCGATATGGATTCACGGAAAGATTTTGATGAGCTGCTGCCGGTTTATCCAGACAGCCGCTATGTACTTGAATACAACCGGACAGAGTACACTACCCGTCTGGTTGATCTCTTTTCCCCGATTGGCAAGGGACAGCGGGGCGTTATCGTGGCACAGCCGAAAACCGGAAAAACCACCATTCTCAGAAACATTGCCAACGCGGTTTCAACGAACAATCCGGATACCAAGATCATCATTCTTCTGATCGACGAGCGGCCGGAGGAGGTGACCGAAATGGAGCGAAACGTGGTTGATGCCGAGGTCATTGCTTCCACCTTTGATCAGAGACCTGAAAACCATATCGGACTGGCTGAAATCGTGTTTGAAAAAGCAAAGCGGATGGTCGAAAGCGGCCACGATGTGCTTGTACTCATGGACTCGATTACCCGTCTTGCCCGGGCCTACAACATTTGTTCGAACACGGGTCGTACGATGTCGGGCGGTGTGGATGCCGAAGCTCTGAAAAAACCGCGTAAGCTTTTCAGTTCGGCCAGGAATATTGAAGACGGTGGCAGCCTCACCATAGTGGCAACAGCACTTGTGGATACCGGCTCAAGGATGGATGATGTCATATTCGAAGAGTTCAAGGGTACCGGTAACATGGAGCTTGTGCTGGATCGCCGGCTTTCCGAAAGGCGGATTTTCCCTTCCATTGATGTATTCAAGAGCGGCACCCGCCGGGAGGATCTGCTTGTTGAGGAGGCTGAAAGGGAGAAGGTGGTACTGCTTCGCCGCTATCTGACTACCATGACACCGCACGAAGCGATGGAGTTTCTGCTGGATAAAATCAAGGGCACCAGAGACAACAAAGAATTTCTGTTGTCAATGAATCAGTAGTCGCTAAGCACAAATTTGCGGTTTTTATCCTTTGTGATCCTGCCCGATTTCTTATACACCGAGTGGTAAAACAGCAGCGTGGCATTTTCACGATGTGCCTGGTTCATAAGCAGCATCTTGGCTTTCCGGGCTCGTGACGGGTCCATGTCGGTTTTGTGGTGCATACTGTTGTTCAAATGGATATCGCCGGGAATCAGGTCGCCGCAATAATAGGCCGACTCCCCGCTGCTTCGCAACCGCACAATCTGATGACCCGGGGTGTGTCCTCCTGTCCGCAGCACGGTAACCCCCTTGACAATATCCTGGCGCTCCTTATCCAGAAAAACAAAACGGTCGTCCGCAACAAGCCGGTACAGATCATCAGGTTCATAACCCATTCCCTGTGTTCCGGGCGGATGTTCCACACTTGCCAGCGCCGCTTCCCACTCGGACCGCTGCACGTATATCTGTGCAGCGGGCAGGGTTGCAGAAACGGCACTGCTTTTGCCGGTGAAGCTCATCCCGGCGGCATGATCATAATGAAGATGACTCAATATGACATGTTTGATGTCTCCGGGCTGATATCCGAAGATCTCCAGGTTGGTGAGAATATTGGAAGTGTTTCGGTTTGGTTCGTTGTTGTCCAGCCCCATTCCCAGGCCGGTGTCCAGCAAAATACATGTCGAACCGGTATCGATGAGCACCGGGTCGAGCCCCACCCGGGCATGGCCCGACGGAGTGTCACCCTGTTTTTTCTGTTCTGTTGTTTTCTGGATGGATCCGCCGGGGGATACCTCGAACACCCCTTCACTCAGCTGTTCTATCCGGAAACCACCAATATCCATAAATTAATTCTGTTTTTTGTTGATCAATGAACTTTGTGATCAAAGGGAATACGGGCAATGACAGCCCGAGGGTCATTCTTCAAAATATGAAAAACGGGATCAATATACTCCAGTTCTTTGATTTCTGGCCGGAACCAGCTTTTGATTTCTGCCTGCGCCGATCCGGTGAACAGCTCCATGAACGTTTTTGGTTTGGGGAAGGTCTCTACGGAGTACTCTTCAATTCCCGCTTTCTCAGCGGCAATGGCTATGGCATCGTTCATTTCGCCAAGAACATCCACCAGGCCATTTTCAAGGGCTTCGTTGCCGGTCCACACCCGTCCGGCGGCTGCGGCCCGGACGTCATCAATACTCATGTCACGGCTTTCAGCCACTCTGTTGAGAAACACATCGTAGAAATCATCGATATATGCCTGGAATGAGCGGCGTGCTCCTTCACTCATGGGTTTGTCCTGTGTGAGCCAGAGAGCATTGTCATGCGAAGCGACGGCGTCAAAATGGATGCCGAGTTTTTCGTTGAAGAGTTCCTGCATATTCATTACAACACCAAACACTCCGATAGAGCCGGTGATGGTCTGTGGTGAGGCGACAATGGTGTCAGCGGCCATCCCGATATAATAACCACCGCTTGCCGCAACGGGGCCGAACGAAGTGATAACCGGCTTTTCCGAAGCTGCTTCTCTGATTTTGTTCCAGATGATGTCGGATGTGGATCCGGCACCGCCCGGGCTGGTAATGCGAAGAACGATGGCTTTTACATCGTCATCTTCAAGCGCCTTGTCCAGGTTTTCGGTGATATTTCTCACTGTGATGTTTTGCTCTGTTCCGGGAAAAACGGATTGCGAGTCAAATTCGGGCATGATATTGCCGGAGGCATGGATAACCGCAACCTTGTCGTTTCCTTCCGGCTCGGCAACACCGGCCGTCGAACGTTTCACACGGTTATATCGGTGAAAAGAAATGGTGCGCAGCTCGTCATGTCCAAGCTCCACAACTCTGTTTTCCAGACGCTGTTCTACTTCTTCCGGATAAAGCAGCTTGTCTATGAAATTGACTTCATATGCTCCGGATGAAGTAAATATGGGTTGATCATTGAGAATGGCATCCAGTTCTTCACGGGTGTGTCCTGACCGCTCACCTACGGCTTCAAGGAAGTTATCGGCGACATTGTTTACGATCGAGGAGAGCTGCTCCCGGTTTTCCTCAGAAAATTCGGTTTTGAAAAATGGTTCTACAGCACTTTTATACTCACCGGCACGGAAGATCTCCGCTTCAACACCGATTTTATCCAGCATCTCCTTGAAGAAAACGGCCTGAATAAAGAAACCGTCAAACTCGAAAAAGGTCTCAGGGGGAGAAAAAATGGAGTCGGCTGCGGTTGCTGCAAAGTAGGCCTGCTCATTGAATCCGATGTCATCTGTTGAGATATAAACGAATTTATCCGATTCCTCCCGGAAGTTTTGAATGTGATCACGCAGCGCAATCAGATTGGTCCAGGGGGCTGCAATATTGTTCATTTTGATCCACACGCCTTCAATACGGTCATCAGCAGCAGCTTTTTCCAGATTCCTTTCTATGCCCTGAAGACTTACAGGTTGCCGGGAAGGGTCGGAAAACAGCATGGCGAAGGGATCCGAAGGCGGCCTTTTGGGAAGGGTGTTCCCGATCTTGATTTCAAGTACCGATCCGTCCCGAACATAGGGTTCGGTCTCTCTCTGAGATGAGATGATCAGAATCAACCCGATCATGAACAGCAGAAAAAGCGTAACAAATATCGCGAGCAGCGATGCGAAAAAAGATTTAAAGAAACCCATATTCCAATGATAATGTTGTTGGTTTGTCGGAGAAGAAATTACGACATTAACGTAAACAAAACTCTTAAAATCACGTAATCATTCAAAAAAGAAACTTTCTGATTGAGAGGTGTACGTTTATCAGGACATAAGGTTACGTTTTTTACGGAGTATTACCGGACTGTTGCGTGATGCACTTATTCCCCGGTATTTGATAATACCATTAACCGATTCTAAAGCAGAAACAGAATGTATGATGTCATAGTTATCGGGTCGGGCCATAACGGCCTGACAACCGCCTGCTACCTTGCAAAAGCGGGACATAAGGTTTGCGTTATCGAAAGACGCGACACTCCGGGTGGTGCTGTCTGTACCGAACCCATGTTCCTGTCGGATGATGCGCCTGACGGATACCGGATTGATGTAGGTTCCTCGGCCCATTTTATGATCCACCAGACCCCGGTCATTGCCGACCTGGAACTGGAAAATTACGGGCTGGAGTATATCGAAATGGATCCGTTTATGTCTTATCCCGTGCCGGACGGGGGTGTCATTCATTTCCACCGCTCCGTTGAAAAAACCATGGAGTCCATATCCAAAATCTCACCGCGTGATGCCGAAGCCTATCGTGATTTTATCGATTTCTGGCGCCGGATAAACAAAGGCGTTCTGTCTGCGTTTCTGGTTCCGCCCGCACCCGGAAGCATCTTCAGCGAGGTTTTGAAAGGGCAGATACGTAACGGGTCCATGTTCAAAAAGGGCGAGCAGATTGACGGATTGCGGAAAATCCTGAGCAGCTATGGCCAGGTGGTCAATGAGAGCTTTGAAAATGAATCGGTGAAAACGGCTTTGCTGTGGTTTGCGGCACAGTCGGGTCCGCCGCCGGATCAGTCGGCAACCGCCGACTTTGCCGGTTGGCAGGCGATGCTGCACGAGAGCGGCGGGAAGCGTCCGAAATGCGGGAGCGGGATGCTTACGCAGGCAATGATCCGGATGCTGGAGGCGCACGGGGGCGAGCTGCGGACCGGCGAGCCGGTTGACCGGATTATGATCTCCGGAAGCGGCAGCACGGCAAGCGCCGTCGGTGTCAAACTCGCATCCGGCGAAGAAGTTGCCGCAAAAAGGGTGATTTCCAATGCGCACGTTCAGACTACCATGCTGAAGATGGTCGGGCCGGAGCATCTGTCCCCGTCCCTGTTCAAACGGGTTGGCGACATTAACGCAGGCAATGGCTTCGGAATGGTGATCCGCTGTGCTGTTGAAGAGCTCCCGCGTTACGAGGCGTGTCCGGATGACCCCGATATTCACAACGGGTTGCAGCTGCTCGTTCCGTCCCGCGAGTATATGGATGCCTCCATCGGGGATTATCTGGCCGGACGGCCGCCGGAAAACCCGTCGGTGCTGGCCATGACGTTCACAAAAATCGATCCGACACTGGCGCCATCCGGAAAACATCTGCTCTATGCATGGGCGCAGTGGCATCCCTACAGATTATCGGGGGGACAAAAGTGGGCCGATATCCGCGAACGGGAAGCGGAGAAGATCTATGACGTGGTAACACGGTATGCTCCCAACATGAAAGACAAGCGAATCGACTGGTACATTCAGTCCCCCGAAGATATCGAGCAGAAACACGGCTTGCTCAAAGGCAATGTGATGCATGTGGAGATGACGTTTGATCAAATGTTCATGTTTCGTCCGACACCCGAACTGAGCAGGTATAAAACACCGGTAAAAAATCTGTATCTTTCCAGCGCATCCTGTCATCCCGGGGGCGGCGTATTTGCAGCGGCCGGATACAATGCCGCCGGAGTGGTGCTCAGGGACATCCGAAAGGAAAAAAAATGGTTTTAAATGCGGCTCATATTTAAACGGCTGGATAAATTCAGGACGGACCTCTACTCCGTATTGCATGGCGGTCTTCCGGGTTTTGGACTGAGCATGGGCCGGTTGCGCATAACCATCGATCCGCTGCTCCCGCTGGTGGTGATCCTGCTTGCCTGGATTCTCAGTGACCGCTATTATCCGCAGATCATGTTTACCCAGGCTGACTGGGTGTACTGGACTATGGGGATTACCTCATCGGTTTTTCTTACGATATCCATTTTTTTCCATGAATTCGGACACGCGCTTGCCGCGCGGCAGTTGAAGCTGCCACTTGAACGCATTCATCTTTACCTGTTTGGCGGCATGGCCGAGCTCAAGCAGCGTCCGATGCGCCCGGTTGAGGAGCTGGTTATTGCGCTTGCCGGTCCACTGGCCTCTATTGTCTTTGCACTTCTCGCGTGGTTACTTGCAGAGGTAACGCATCCTTCCAATAACGAGGTTTTTCTCGTACTGCAGTTTGTTTTCTACATGAACCTGCTGCTGTGCCTGTTCAATCTGCTGCCCATTTTTCCTCTTGACGGCGGACGTGCACTTCGTTCAGTATTGTGGCATTTCAAGCGGTATTTTTTCAAAGCGTCCATCCTGACTTTTTATATCAGCATGACCGTAATTGTGCTCATTATGGCAGCGGCCGGCATTCTTCTGATCACCGAGGGTGCTTCAACGGCATTCTGGGCCGGACTGCTTGCCGCATATCTGTGGTATACGGCCTACGCGGGCCGGGACGAGCTTGTTTACAGGCCTGATTTCGAAGACCTGATATTCCGGATCAACCATGACCCGAGACCGGAAGCGGTGATACGGCAAATTCACCGGATGGATTCCCGGTATGTGCCCAATGCCGTGATACCGGTAACACGGAACGGCAAACTCGAGTCCGTAATCCTCGGAAAGGAACTCGGGTCGATTCCAGGTCCGGATGATACTCTGGAGGATATGCACCGGCCAGCCGAAAGAGGGTATTATGTGGATCTGGCCGATGAAGCAACATACCGGTATGGTGTCAAACTGAAGGCTGAGTTCCTTCCGGTACTGCATCAGGGCGACCTGATCGGCATGAGCGACGCCCATGAAATCCGCTTCTGGCTGCTTCAGCACAAAGACTCTTTTCTGCCTACTGAATTACAGCACTCTTCATCACCCTAACTGTATCTCTTATTATTGTGAATACTCCGGAATACCCGTTTAACAACTCATATATTGAAGTGGACAGAGAAGTCTTGCGGAACAATGCAAGGTACCTGCAGGCCAATCTGAATGAAGGGGTCCGCACCATGGCTGTTGTCAAGGCTGATGCCTACGGACATGGTGCTGCAGAAGTTTGCCGGACCGTCGGGCGGTTTTATGACAGGTTTGCGGTTGCCAATGTGACCGAGGCAGTCGAGCTGCGCAAATCGGGCGTCACTCATCCCATACTGGTTTTCGGGGTACCGACGTCCCGCATGGCAAAGGCGTACAAAGAGTTTGACCTCACGGCGGTCATCAGTGCAAATGATCATTTTGAACTGCTCGAGCCCGGAACAACCTGTCATGTCGAGATAGATACGGGGATGGGCCGGCTGGGAATGTCCGTAAACCGGCTGGAGGAGCTGAGGGACAAAGTGGATGCCTTTTCCGGCGGCGAAAAAAAGCTGCACATCGAAGGGATTATGACACATTTTGCAACGGCTGATGAAAAGGATACCCGCTACATCGAACATCAGAAAGAACAGATTGGCCGACTGCGTTCGGTATTTAACAATGTGCTGCCTGTCCATGCGGCAAACTCGGCCGCATCGCTTGCCCATCCCGACACTCATTTTGACATGGTGAGGCACGGAATTGCGCTGTATGGATATGACCCGTCACCCGACCCGGGCACAGGACTTCATCCGGCCATGAAATGGAAAAGTTCTGTAGCCCAGTGCAAAAAAATCAGAAAGGGTGAATCCATTAGCTATGGCGCGACCTGGCAGGCGCCGGAGGACGGTTATTACGCTGTAGTTCCGGCCGGGTATGCTGACGGCTATCGAAGAAACCTGTCAGGAATGATGCCGGTTCTGATTGAAGGCAATTGGTATCGCCAGGTCGGCCGGGTGACCATGGATTACGTAATGATATGGCTTGGAAAGGATGCCCATGAACCCGGTACGGAAGTGCTTCTCATGGGCGGCGAACGCAACCACGCTGGTCTGTGGGCCGAGGCAATGGATACCATCCCGTATGAAATATGCTGTGGCATCCATCCCAAAGTGCCCCGGAAAATGGTTTGACTATGACGATGAGGATATTTCCGCCAAATGTTTCGTCAAATGAATGTGTGAATGCGAATCAGTCGGAAGTGATGCTGACGACATCGATATCAAAAATCAGTGTGTCCTCATTAAGCTGGTGGCTAGAGTTTCCGTAACCCAGCTCGGGTGGGATGACAAGAGTGCGCTGGCTGCCTTCCCGGGCTGCGTGCATGCGTTGTCCGTCAACGGGAACACCGGCAAGCCCCTGTATGAATCCTCTGACCATGCCGCCTACACGGAGGGTCGTGGGTGAGTCCACTCCGTTGCGGAACGAACTGTCGAATATTTCACCGTCGGGTGTGCGCCCGGTGTAACGAATGCGGACATCATGACTCTCGGCAATGATATCGCCGTCTCCTTCTTCATGAAAGTAAATAATAAGCCCCTGATCAGATTCAAATCGCTGCACACCTGTAGTATCGTACGGGCCGATTTCATCATAGGTGACGGTGTTGAAACCGTTGTCGTCACAGGCCGAAGCCACAATGATGAGACCGGCGATGAGTGTCAGAAAAAACGGAATTCTTGTAGTGTTGGTCTTTAGCATTGATTAAACCGGATATTTTTATTTTTAAAATTCTTTTTCGGGAAACGGTTTGCAAAAATATTGCAAAGGGTATAATGTAAGCTGCTTGTCAAAAAAAATAACGCAATGGAGTCCGGCAAGTTGTACTTGTGACCGGATTAATCACGTGTCACTTAACTGCTCTTCAAATTCTTCCGGCGTGTTTACCGGCTTTCTGCATTGGAAATCACGGCAAATGTACGCTGTTGTTTTGCCATTTCGCAACTTTTTATCGTCATATAGTGAGAAAAAACCGGTTTGTGCCAGGTCACCGTTTGCATCTGGTTCAGCCGGTGATGATTTGGGTCGGGACGGATCCTTTGTCTGTTTTTTTATTTTTCCCTCAGCATCTTTTTCCTGCAGGATGACAAGATAAGAACCAGGATCGAAGTTATCCCTCCACAGATGTACCATCTTTCCTGTGGTATCACCGAAGGCCGCCGGACCGCCGACCGTCCCGGAACCATCAGATTTTTCATCTGATTTCTTATCTGTTGAAGCCGGGACGATAATGATCTCAAATCCGGGATGCCGGTGGCGGTGCATAACCTGAAGCAAATATCCGAAAGCCGGAGCATGTTCGCCCGCGATTTCGGCCAGCGGCTCCGTTGCAGCAACTGCGAGACGCGTCCATTCCGGAACACCGGCCAGCTGTCCGGTGCGATAGAGTGCCGAGATTGCAGCGGAGTTGCCGCCCGGAACGGCATTGTCAAAAATATCCCGCGTGCCGGATATCAGATCGGAGCGGTCCTGCGCGCTGAAGTCAAATGCATTTTTGTTTTCGTCGTAAAACTGTTCTTTGAGTTGCCGCGCGAGCCGGACCGAAAGTGCCAGCCACCGCGGCTCGCCTGTAAGCTCAAAGAGATGCGAAAACGCCTCGCAAAGCAGTGCATAATCATCCAGAAAACCCGGCTGCCTGACGTTATCGTCTTTGTCGACTATGCGGTAAACCATATTTCCACGGACAACCCTGCCGGACAGAAATGAACCAAGGGCAACGGCATCATCGGACGGGTGGTCAATCAGTCGGCTGCACCGGCACAGTGCAATGAGCATCATGGCATTCCAGGAAGTGATAATCTTGTCATCCAGCCCGGGCCGTGTTCTTTGGTTCCGGTAACGCAGCAGCTTTTCTTTGGCTTTTTCCAGTTTTGCCCGGAGCATCTCAACAGTGGTGTTATTCCGTCCGGCGATATCCGAAAGCGGAGTGCTGCGATGCAGAATTGAGACACCTTCCCAGTTGCCCTCGGGAGTGACTCCGTAGTGTTCTGACACCAGGTTTAATTCATCTTCGTCAAGTACCGATTGCAGTTCGCTGTAAGTGTAGGTGTAAAACTTTCCTTCAACACCGTCTGTGTCAGCATCAAGTGCCGAATAATAGGCGCCATCCGGGTGACGCATTTCACGATTCAGGAAGGCAAGTGTTTCGCGGGCGGTATCGGCGAAGAGGGGATTTCCGGTGATCACGGCGGCTTCAGCAAGCACGGGAAGCAGCAATGCATTATCGTACAGCATTTTTTCGAAGTGCGGGACAAGCCATTTCCGGTCGGTGCTGTATCTGTGGAAGCCGCCTCCTGCCTGGTCATAGATTCCGCCTTTGATCATGGCTTCCAGACTGTGTACGGCCATATCACGGGCTTTTTCCGAACCAGGACGCCGGCTTTGCCTTAGCAGAAATCCGATTCCCATTGCCGTGGGAAACTTCGGGGCGTCGGAGAACCCGCCGTAATCTTCATCGTAAGCTGCCGAGTAACGCTCAACGGCTTTTTCAAGCTGCTCGACGGAAACCGGAGCCGGATCAAGCCGGTCATAAATGTCGTTTTTCAGGGCAGTCTGCATCTCTTCTGCCTGTTTGCGGACCTTGTCGGGTTGCTGTTCATAAACCGATGCAAGTTTCATGATGACACTGGTAAAGCCCGGTCTGCCGTGATAATCCTGCGGAGGAAAGTACGTGCCGGCAAATACGGGGACCTGACCGGGGGTCAGCCAGACATTGAGCGGCCATCCGCCCTGACCGGTCATCATCTGAAGCGCCTCCATGTAGAGGGCATCCACATCCGGCCGCTCTTCACGGTCAACTTTGATATTTACAAAATGCTTGTTGAGGATTCGGGCCACCTGCTCATCTTCGAACGATTCCCGTTCCATGACGTGACACCAGTGACAGCTGGAGTAGCCGATACTGAGGAAGATCATCCGGTTTTCCTGCCGGGCTTTCTCAAGGGCTTCATCCCCCCAGGGGTACCAGTCTACGGGGTTCCATGCGTGCTGCTGCAGGTAGGGGGAGGTCTCATGGATGAGACGGTTGGGTTGCCTTTGCGGTCCGGATGTCCCGGAGTTGTCCTGCTTTTGCGGCATTTTGCTGTCCGTTTATTCC
Organism: Natronogracilivirga saccharolytica; assembly: GCF_017921895.1. Taxonomy (NCBI): domain Bacteria; kingdom Pseudomonadati; phylum Balneolota; class Balneolia; order Balneolales; family Cyclonatronaceae; genus Natronogracilivirga; species Natronogracilivirga saccharolytica. Next base: position 35,390 of record NZ_JAFIDN010000014.1, on the reverse strand, counting down.
GTTTGTTCGGGGCGGTATTTTATTCCGGCCGTCCTTCGGCTCCGAATATTTCCCGGTCGCGCTTGCGGTTGACTACTTTGCTGATGTAGATGCCCAGCTGGTAGAGCAACAGAAGCGGGAAAGCGATGATCAGCTGGGAAATGGGGTCGGGCGGGGTCAGAAAAGCGGCCAGTATGAAGCAAACGATGATTGCCCACTTCCGGTGCTTTCTGAGTAATTCAGGAGTAAGAAGTCCGATTTTCGAGAGGATGTAACTCACCATGGGCAACTGAAATATCAAGCCGCTTGAAAGGCTCCATAGGGTCAGCGCAGAAAAGTAGGCGTTGATATCGATGTCGTTGCGAACCGACTCGGAAATCTGGAAGTTGCTGAAAAACTGCACGGCAAAGGGTGTGAGGATCAGGTAGCCGAATGCAACGCCCATTATGAAGAGCATGGTAATGTTGAAGACGACAAAACGGGTTCCTTTTCGTTCGCCGGGTTCCAGCGCCGGAGCAATAAAGGCCCAGAGCTGATAGAAGAATGCCGGGACGCCGATTATAAAACCGACCACCAGCAATGTACCCCAGTAGGTGAAAAACTGTCCGGGCAACCGCCGGTTCTGCAGGTCAAGGTCACCGGCATTGATTCCGACCAGCTGATACATGAAGAAATCTCCCTTGGCCGGCCCCAGCAGCACCTTGTCCATGATGAAATCCGAAAAGAAGAATGCTACAATGACACCAATACCTATACCCATCAGTCCCTTGAGTATACGCCACCGAAACTCTTCGAGGTGATCCAGGAACGACATTTCTTCGGGCAGACCGGGTGATGCTGCCCTGGGAGGAGTGTCGCCCATCACCTGCCTTTCTGTAGCTTCAGCTGTTGCCATATGTATTTGGAGTAAATCCGGACGTATTAATGGTCACTATTGTACTAAACTGTAACGAAATCGTACAACGGATAGCGTTCGCACATTTCATGTACCTCATCACGGACTTTGCTGATGACGGATTCCTGTCCGGGATTGGTGATGACCAGGTCCATCAGTTCGGCGATGCGCCTGAATTCTTCATTGCCCAAACCGCGTGTGGTCATCGCAGGTGTGCCGATCCGTATGCCCGACGTAACGAAGGGACTCTTGTCGTCGAAAGGAACCATATTTTTGTTGACGGTCAGATCCGCACGTCCCAGCGCTTCCTCCGCATCCTTGCCGGTGATTCCCTTGTTGCGCAAGTCGACCAGCATCAGGTGGTTATCCGTTCCTCCGCTAACCAGGTCGTAATCCATTTCAAGAAAGCGTGCCGCCATAGCCTTGCTGTTGCTGATTACCTGTTCCTGATAACGGACAAAATCTTTCTGGAGTGCTTCTCCGAATGCAACGGCTTTGGCAGCAATGACATGCATCAACGGTCCGCCTTGTGTGCCGGGAAACACGGCCGAGTCGAGCAGCTCGCTCCAGTTTTTCACTCTTCCGGATTTCGGAGCCACCTTGCCGAGTGTATTTTCGCTGTCCCTTCCGATCAGCAGCATGCCCCCGCGCGGCCCCCGCAGTGTTTTGTGCGTGGTTGTGGATACCACATGGGCATACGGAAGCGGATTATTGAGCAGTTTTGTGGCAATGAGTCCGGCCGTATGAGCCATATCCATCCACAAGAACGCACCGACTTCATCGGCTATGTTGCGGAAAGCTTCGTAGTCAAAATCCCTCGGGTAAGCCGAAGCTCCGATGGAGATCATTTTCGGCTTGATCTTTTTCGCCTTGTCGCGAATCATATTCATGTCGAGCCGGCCGGTTTCTTTTTCGACGCCATAGAACTCGGCATTATAGGTTATTCCCGAGAAGTTGACAGGAGAACCATGTGTCAGGTGTCCGCCGTGGGAGAGATCAAGCCCCAGAAGGGTGTCGCCGGGTTTCAGAAACGTGAGATAGACGGCTGCATTGGCAGTGGCGCCGGAATGCGGCTGAACATTGACCCAGTCGGCATTGTAAAGAATTTTCGCCCGGTCACGGGCCAGATCTTCGATGATATCGACATATTTGCAGCCGCCATAGTAACGCTTTCCGGGAAGGCCCTCGGCATATTTGTTTGTAAGCGTGGAGCCCATGGCCTCCATGACTGCTTTGGTGACAAAATTTTCCGAAGCGATGAGTTCCAGACCATTGTTTTGCCGGTCGGTCTCTTTTTCGATAAGGTTGAAAACTTCGGGATCTTGTTCTTTAAGACGCTTCATCTGTGAGATAATCCTCTGATTTTGGGGTTCAGTTGTCTTCTTTGGATGTTTCAATCTTTTCAATGCGGCGCTGATGGCGGCCGCCTTCAAATTCACTTTCCAGCCAGGTATGGATAATTGATTTCAGCTGCTCCTCATTCATGAACTGACCGGGCAGGCACAAAATGTTTGCCTTGTTGTGTTCACGAGACAGCCTCGCTATGTCCTCATTCCATGCCAGAGCTGCCCTGACACGCGGAAACTTGTTGGCTGTCATGCACATTCCCTGTCCGGTCCCGCATATGAGAATACCCAGCTTGTGATCACCATTGTTCACAGCCTGTGCGACCAGGGATGCAAAATCGGGATAATCAACGGAATCTTTCGAATTGGTTCCGTAATCAACAGTTGTAATATCCCTTTCATCAAGTATTTTTTTTACGATGCTTTTGGCTTCATAGCCCGCATGGTCGGATGCAATCGGGATAATCATAGCAATAAATTTTGAGTTTTGTATCTGATATTGTGAAAAAAATCAGTATTGCATACAGCCGGAACAGCCGTTATCGGACAAGGTCCAAATATGCCAAAAAACCGGCTTTAAATAAAGCTTGAATTGGCGTTCAGCTACTTTGTGTAAACACATAAACCAGCATATTCACTCCGAACCTGAGCGCGCTTTGAACAATTTCTTCGGGGTTGTCGTGCTGGTCGTAAGCCCAGCCGTCGGCGGGGTTGGATTCGTAGGTGTACAGCAGCACCATGCGGCCGTTACGGTATACCGCAAATGCCTGCGGAGGCTTGCCGTCGTGCTCATGCACTTTGGGCGGTCGTCCTTCCGGAAACTCAAATACATTGCGGTAGATCATGTGGTCGGCCGGAAGTTCGAAGAATTCTTCATCCGGAAAAATGTCTTTCAGGATGGGCCGTACAAACTCATCAAAACCGTAATCGTCATCAACATAAAGGAATCCGCCGTTCTCAAGGTATTGGCGAAGGTTATCCATTTCTGATGAATTGACATCGATGTGGCCGTGTCCGGTCATGAATAGCATGGGATAGTTGAATATGTCACGGCTTCCGAGGGAAATGTCGTCTTCTTCGGCGTAAAGCGGCAGGGGAACCTGCTCTCTGGCAAAGCGGATCATGTTGGGCAGTGCCGTTGGTGAGGAGTACCAGTCACCCCCGCCACGATACTGCAGCCGGGCAATGCGGATTTTGTCCTCATCCCGGACCACTTCAGGTTCCGGTTCGTTGTCCGCAGAGCTGCCTGAAGCGTTGGCATGCGCCGGCGGAGCAAGCAGCGGCAGTGTCCACAAAAGGGCAACTAAAAAGCTGATTCTTAAAACCATATTTCAACAGGGGGTCGGAATTATCAAGTAATCGCAGAAAGAGAAAATATCACATATCAGAATAAGATACCGTTTGGCTGAACAATATGGATGCCAGGATGTGATATCATATACTTGTCCTAACGATTGAGCTTCTCATATCCTTGTCTGCCGATTTATTTTCAAATAATCAGCAGTTGCTCTATATTGTAAGGGCTTACATTTATTTCAAATTTCGATTCACATCGAGCCCTAACTGCAATATAATCAGTAAGATCATGCCAAAAATATATATACCTGTTGTTTTCATTTTTCTGTTTCTGGTGTCCTGTACCCACACCCACGCCATAGAAACCGAACGTGTCGAACCACCGTTCTGGTGGACAGGCATGAAAAGCAGTGAGGTTCAGCTGATGGTCTATGGTGAGGATATCGCCCTGAGCCGTCCTGCGATTGATCACCCGCATGTGAGTCTCGAACGCATCATCACAGTAGAAAACCCCAACTATGTATTTCTCAACCTGGAAATCGGCAAGCAGGCCGAACCGGGGAATGTTCCCATCACATTCACGCGCGACGGCAGCGAACATGTTTATGAATACGAACTCAAGGAACGGCGCGACAACACCAACCGCCACCAGGGCTTCGACCCGACCGATGTGATCTATCTCATCATGCCGGACCGTTTTTCGGAAGGGGACCCCTCAATAAGTGAAATTGACGATATGTACGAAGGGGTTGACCGCGACGAACCCTTTGCCCGGCACGGAGGCGACATTCAGGGAATCATCAATAATCTGGATTACATCCGCGACCTCGGCATGACCGCTCTCTGGCTGAACCCGATCCTCGAAAACGATATGCCCTATGACTACAGCCAGCAAGTCGGGTTTTATCACGGGTACGCCGCTACCGACAAATACAAGGTGGACCGCCGGTTCGGGAGCAATGAAAAATTTGTGGAGATGGTCGACAAAGCCCATGACAAAGGCCTCAAGGTCATTATGGACATGATCCACAACCACATAGGCACGCATCACTGGTGGATGGATGACCTGCCGACCAGTGACTGGGTGCACGATCAGGAAGAGTACGGAACCACGCAATTCCGGACCAACACCATCATGGATCCGTACGCATCCGAGGCAGACTACGAGAATACGGTCAAAGCCTGGTTTGTGGATGAAATGCCGGACCTCAATCAGCGCAATGAGCTGCTGGCCAACTACCTCATCCAGAATACCATCTGGTGGATCGAATATGCCGGAATTGACGGAATCCGGATGGATACGCACCCTTATCCCTATCCGGAATACATGGCCGAGTGGACGCGGACGGTTCTGGAAGAGTATCCTGATTTCAATATTGTAGGTGAAGTATGGATGCCGAATGTCCCCACTACCGCCTGGTGGCAGTACGATTTTCCCACACAGTCCGGATATAACTCATACCTGCCGAGTGTCACCGATTTTCCGTTGTACAATGCCATAACCGCGGGTCTGAACGAAGATCCGGGATGGGATACCGGAATGTACCGGATCTACCTCACGCTTGGTCAGGATTTTCTCTATACCGACCCCTGGCTGAATGTCATTTTTGTCGATAATCATGATCTGGATCGTTTCTATTCAAGTATCGGTGAAGATTACGACAAATTCCGCCTCGGTATGACCATGATCTACACCATGCGTGGAATTCCGCAGATTTATTACGGAACGGAGATCCTGAAAACAGGTGCCGGTCCGGACGGACTCAAGCGCAAAGATTTTCCGGGCGGATGGGAAGAAGATCCGATAGATGCATTTACCGAAGAGGGGCGCATTGAACTGGGCGAAAAACGGGACCGGCCGATAGCCGAAGCCTACGATTTTGTGCGCAATCTTTCCTGGTGGCGCCAGGACAAACCGGTGATCCATTATGGTGATCTCACCCACTTCATTCCGGAGGAGAATACCTATGTCTATTTCCGTCACGATGACGAAGACAAGGTGATGGTCATTATCAATGCGGATGACGAAGACTTGACTCTGGAACTTGATCGCTTCTCAGAAATGCTGGAAGGGTACGGTTCCGGGCTGGAAGTAATCACCGATGAACACATCGAGCTCGGTGAAACGCTCACCGTTCCCGCGATGACTCCCATGGTTCTGGACCTTGAAAGGGACTACTGATTCTGAGTAATCCGTCTGTGTGATCGCCGGCCTTTTCCGGATCCGTTTTTCTCAGAAAAGGCGGGCGATCCACGGTCACTTCTACTTCAATGCCGGACATGCTTCCAAACAGGCCTATGGCTCCGTCGATGTTGTAGATGATATTCTGGATTTCGCCCGGAGAAAGTGTCCCCCCGCCGCCACCGGTCTGCACTGACTGAGAGCGGAAAAAGTCATAGGTATTATCGTCAATTGAGAAGGTACTGATCCGGTTTTCTCCAAAAAAGGCGATACCTATCCACGGAAGACGCAGCGTCAGGGTACCGTCCGGATTGGCGTCGAAATTCTCCTCATTGACGATGGAGGTCCGGATACGAACAGCCTCTGAGATGTCATCAATGGCGTCCCGCCAGAAGGGGGTTATGTTCTCCCGTTTGGGATCCAGAGCTTCGGTTGCAAATATGAAATGGTTCTGACGGTTTCCGGACCGGTTTCTGGTAATGCGGAGCTCAAGCTGCTGCGGGCTCTGGTACATGGACTGGTCACGGATGATTTCCACTACGGAAAAAGTGTCAGGAACCGTTGAGTATGCCTCAATGTGATGATCGTTATCATCCGGTATGCGGATATCCAGGCGATAGGTGTGATTGGGCAAAACCGATTCAAAACTTTGTTCCTGAAGCGGAATGTAAACCCCCGTTCTGATTTCCTCATAATCATAGGTGCGGTCCCGCTCTCCGTCAGGATTGTATCTGTGGATCCGGACATCGGCCTCGCTTACCGCGCGTTCGCTGAATTGGTAGGATTCGCCGAACGGAGCGGTTGTTGACAGGTTGACCTGCGGCATATTTTCATGAGCGATGAGATAGCTTTCAACCACATACTTCTCCTCGTATTCGTCCTGGCCGTACAAGTCACATCCGGCGACAGTGAGCAGCAAAGCCAGCAGTGCCGGACCAAGTGGAAAGCGGATGTTGCTCCGGTAAAATTCGAACTGGAATATGGAAGCCGGGTATTTCATTGCATGTATGCGGATAATCGTGTGATGTGTTAAAAATCGATGGTGTAACCGACAGCCGGGATTACGGGGAGCATTCTGACATCATTTCGTTCTACCGGATTTTCATCGAAATCATAGCTGTAGAACCAGACATTGCGCCGCGAGTACAGGTTTATGATCTGGAACTGCCATTCGGCACCGGCAATTCCGAAAAAGGAGCCTGCCCTGGTGAAACTGACGTCAAGGCGGTGATAGGCCGGCAGGCGGGAAGCGTTGACACGCCCGACGACGATGGCGTCTATGACCGAACCGTCGAAGGGGTTGGACTGCATGGCGGTTCTGCCGAGAGGCTCGGTATATGCCTGCCCGGTAGCATAATTGAACGTGGCGGATGCGGTCCAGCGGTCGCTGATCCGGTAATTGCCCACAATGTTGACATCGTGGGTCCGGTCATATTTCGGCGGATAGAACCGGTCTTCGTTGTACCCGCTGAATTTTCGGCGCGTCACTCCCCAGGTATAACCGATAAACCCGAAAAGCCGGCCTCGTGTTTTTTCGAGAAACACTTCGAACCCGGTGGCATATCCCTCGCCAAACCGGAAAAGGTCAGCGTATTCGAGTCCGGCCGCATCCTGGATAAACGGATCAAACTCAAACAGATCGCGCATCGTACGGTAATACAGCTCAACCTCCAGATTGTAATCATCCAGGCGGGTGTTTTTCCATCCAAGAACGAACTGGTCACCATATGCGGGAGGCACTCCTTCATCGGTGATCAGCCACAGATCGAAGGCAGAAATTGCTTCATTGGTCAGCAGCGTGAGAAACTGATGATACCGTCCGTAGGCCGCCTGCAGCCTGTTGTCAGAATCAAGGTGGTACTCCACACTCAGCCGCGGATCAAGTTTCAGATACCCGCCGCTTTCGAAATAATTGGCACGCAGGCCGGCATTGATTTCCCAGCGGGTATGAGGCCGCCAGATGTTCTGCAGATACACCGAAGCGTAATTGGTAACGATTTCCTCATCCTGGGTCTGCGAGCCATCGAAATAATCTTCAAGCTGGAATACCTTCCTGCCGCCCCAGAAGCCTGCAAGCATTTCGAAATCCTGCGACGGCAGCCACTCGATGTCTGTTTTGAGCGAAAGATCGTAGATCCGGTTGCGGCGCTCGAATTTGGTGCCTCCGAAATCAAAATCAGGATCATTGAAATATTCGGCGCCGGTGAGGGTGACGTTGGTAAAGGTTCGTTCGGACAGAAGGTGCGTCCAGTCGATGCTGAGTGTCCGGTTGCCATAGAACAGATTGAACATGTCATCATCCCCGAAGGGAAACTGAACATCATCGGTGCCGGTATAGGCTGATATGCTCAGCCGGTTGTCGGTCCAGCGGTCATAATTGATTCTGGCGTTGATGTCATAAAAATAGAACGCATCGGGTACATTGTCGACATTTCCCCGCAGTGCGGCCAGGACGGGTTCAAGAGTGGACCGGCGGACGGCAAGCATATAGGATCCACCGGGGTACGGACCTTCGATCATGGCACGCGATGACAGCATGCCGAGACTGAGGGTGCCGGCAGTTCTTCTTCTGTTGCCGTCTTTGTTGTACACCTCCAGAACCGAACCCAGCCGTCCGCCGTACATGGCCGGATAGGCTCCCTTGTACAACTGAACATCTTTGATAGCATCGGGATTGAAGGTGGAGAAAAACCCGAAAAAATGGGAGGGATTGTAGACCGTCGTGCGATCCAGCATAATCAGCGTCTGATCCGGTCCGCCCCCGCGGATATACAGGCCGCTCGAAAAATCCGATGCCGCTTTAACGCCGGGAAGCAGCTGCACGGCACGGAATACATCAGCCTGCAGGACGGCAGGCACGTTTTTGATCAGTTCGGTGGAAACCGAAGCCGTGCCGATATTGCGGCTTTCATCTCTGCCGCGCGTTGACTCCACAACCAGTTCATCCATGGTGAATGTCATTGGCGTCAGGGATACATCCAGGCGTTTGCTCTCTCCCTCTTCCAGCTCAATTTCGACAAATTTGTCGTTGTAGCCAAGGTAGGAAAAACGCAGGGTGTAAGAGCCCGGCGGGACATTATTAATTATGTAATAGCCGGCATGATTGGTCGTAGCACCCCGGTCCGTATCCGTGACCAGCACATTGGCACCCAGCAGAGTCTCACCGGTTTCCTCATCTGAAATATACCCGTTCAGTGTCGTGCGGCTTTGCTCCGGTTCTTTATGTTCACCGGCTGCCCCGGCCGGCAACGATGCCATCGAAACTGTAAAAAAAAGCAGAAACAGCAGCGTATACATGATTTGAAGGAAACGGGCAGGTTGTTCTGGGGGTTTGGAAATATGCGCTTGCCTGAATGCAATGTCCGGTGTGCGGTGCAACGTTCCAGGCTTATCCCGGCAACGCCGGATATTACGCCTGCTGAAGGTGAAGTGTTGCACTTTTTTCGTAAATTACAAAAATAAACAAATAGGCATTGACCGGAAACCACGCAATGACGATCCGGCCGGTATATTGCATTTTGGCTGAATAACCCGTACTACCATCGACCTTACATATTTCTAGGCAGGACATCCATGAGAACACGAATCATTTTTTTTCTATTCATACTGGTTGCTTTTTCCCTTAGCTGGATGGCAGCTGCTACACTGGAAGCAGAGTCTTCATCAGAGAAAGTCTACGTGATCCGTGTCGAGGGACTGATTGACAACGGGTTGAACATGTATATTGACCGGGGCGTGTCGGCCGCCGAAAATGATGAGGAGGCGATCGGGGTCATTCTCCATATGGATACCTTCGGCGGACTGGTTGATGCGGCTGACAAGATCAGGAAACGACTGCTCGCTTCCGAGATCCCCGTAGTCACCTTTATCGATGCCAACGCCGCCTCGGCCGGGGCTCTTATCTCGTTTGCGACCGACAACATATTCATGGTGCCCGGTGGATCCATTGGTGCGGCCACAGTGGTGGATGGTGCCGGTGAGAAAGCCGATGAGAAAATGCAGAGTTATATGCGTGGACTGATGCGGTCGACGGCCGAAGCCAAAGGGTACGATCCGAGGATTGCGGAGGCCATGGTGGACGAGCGCATCGAAATTGAAGGGGTCATCGCCGAGGGCGAACTGCTGACATTCAGCGCTTCTGAAGCGCTCGAGAATGATGTTTCCACTGCTACAGTCAGATCGCTTCGGGAAGTGAGTGCAGAAATGGGGTGGGAACAGGCCGAACTGTTTAATGTGGACGAGCGCTGGGAGGAGTCGGTCATCCGGTTCTTTGCCTCACCCGTGCTGCAAAGTCTTCTGATGCTTATGATGCTGGGCGGACTTTATTTTGAGCTGCAGTCACCGGGTATTGGATTTGCCGGGGCAATCGCAGGCATCGGTGCGATTTTGTTTTTTCTTCCGCTCTACATCATGGGCCTGGCACAGTTCTGGGAAATTCTCATCGTTATCATTGGCATCGGGTTGATTGCCGTTGAAATATTCGTGCTGCCCGGAATCGGCATTGCCGGAGTAACGGGAGCTGTTCTGCTGCTTTTCGGATTGTTTGCATCGCTGGTGGGTAATGTCGGGTTCAGTTTCCCAAGTCTGGACGAAATGCGGACCCAGTTGTGGACCATTTTACTGACACTCTTGCTTGCCATTGCTTTTATTGCATCTACTATTAGGTATGTGATGAAAACACCGTTTTTTGGCCGACTGGTACTGACCAAGTCGACTGACACGGCTTCCGGGTACACATCCTATGAAAACAAGGACGATCTGTTGGGTAAAGAAGGGGTGGCATTGACGTCGCTGAGAATTTCGGGAACGGCCAGAATCGGGGACCGGCGGGTGGATGTGGTCTCTGATGGCCAATACATCGATAAGGGAACCCGGATCAAGGTTATCTCGACAGCGGCCGGACAGGTTGTGGTAACGCGAGTTGAGGACTATTGAACTGCATTCCCAGGCGACATCTGAAAATCTGTGTCTGTAGTTGGTATCCATTATCGAGGTGATTATATTTATATGATAACCTGAAATTTTCGCTTTTCGTGATTCTGGACCCTATCTCTTGGATGCCACACGCTTCAGTTTCCGAAACATTGCCAACATTTAAATCTGACTGACATTATGGAGCCATATTTGCTATTAGCTATTACAGGCGGTGTTATTCTCCTGCTTTTCATCTTTTTCTATTTCATTCCTATCGGACTCTGGATCACGGCCCTCTTTTCAGGGGTGCGGATTGGTATTTTCAGAGATCTTGTGGCTATGCGTCTTCGAAAGGTGCCTCCCGGCCCGATCGTAAAGGCGGCCATTACGGCAACCAAGGCAGGTATCGAGGTGGAAATTGGCAAGCTCGAGGCACACTATCTTGCCGGTGGTAATGTTCAGCGCGTTGTAAATGCTCTTATCTCTGCAGATAAAGCCAATATCGCGCTTGGATTTGAGCGGGCGGCCGCTATCGATCTTGCAGGGCGTGACGTGTTTGAGGCCGTGCAGATTTCAGTGAATCCGAAAGTGATCAACACTCCGGTGATTACCGCACTGGCCAAGGATGGTATCCAGGTGAAGGCAACCGCCCGGGTAACCGTACGTGCCAATCTTGACCGTCTTGTAGGTGGTGCTACAGAGGAAACCGTACTTGCACGGGTTGGCGAAGGAATCGTATCGACCGTGGGGTCCTCGACCGATCACAAAGCTGTGCTTGAAAATCCCGATCAGATAACAAAAACGGTATTGGACAAGGGACTTGACAGCGGTACGGCATTTGACATTCTTTCCATCGACATTGCCGACGTGGATGTCGGTGAGAACATCGGAGCCAAGCTTCAGACAGATCAGGCCAGCGCCGATCTCAAGGTGGCCCGCGCGCGTGCCGAGGAGCGAAGAGCCATGGCCGTTGCCGTCGAGCAGGAAAACCGTGCGAAGATCCAGGAGATGCAGGCACGCGTTGTCGAAGCCGAGGCCGAAGTACCGAAGGCGATCTCCCAGGCATTCCGCGATGGAAAGCTCGGTGTAATGGACTACTACAACATGAAAAACGTGATGTCGGATACCGACATGCGTGAGTCTATCGCCAAGGGAACCGAATCCGAAGATCCGAATGATCCGCATGGTGACAAGCCGTCAGGATCAGGTCGCGGAAGCAAGTCGTAACGCGGAAGCACTTCGTAAATGGTGATTATTCCGGCGCACCGGGAGCAGGAGGATCATGAATCGTCCCGCTTCTGTTGTGCCGGAAGATCACAGATCACCGCAGAAACGATGTACGCAATGCAGTTACTAATTGTGTGCAATGCAGTTACTTGTTTTGTGAGTGTCAGACCGGCCAGCTTTCCATCCGCCATGCCGCATCCCAGAACAGCCACTCCAGCCGGGTTGAGGTAAGATAGGCCTGAAGCATCTGCTCCCGAATTGCCGGAGTAGTTTCCATTGCAGCCTGCTCGGTAAGGGTAATGGCCTGATCGACAGAAGCCCCGAATTCTTCTCCGGCATATGTGTCAATCCATTGCTGATACGGATTGGGTGCTGCTGCTTGCTGATGAATATGCAATCCGACTTCCCGGTATACCCAAAAGCAGGGCAGAAGTGCGGCCAGGGTCACAGGATAGGGATCCACTGCTGCTGACCGGATCAGAAATCCGGTGTATGCCTCACATGTAGGCGATTTCGGAATATCCAGCCCGGTACCAAACTCTTTCAGGTAATGCTCATGGAGTGCACGTTCCACAACAACGGCACCATTGGCAAAATCAAAAAACTGCTTCATGATTTCCGTATCGCCGGATCGGGTGCCGGCTATAGCCAGTGCCCTGCCATAATCAGCAAGATAATGGGCATCCTGCTTCATATAATAAACAAATCTGTCCTGCCTCAGGGAGCCTTCCTTCAGTTCCGTGTTGAAAGGCAGTTTCAGGATTTTTTGGAATATATCCGAAGCCTGGTCCCAAAAGTATCCGGTGTGAGTTTTGGATGTCATATTATCAGTTTCTTATTTCTGATTGGATGTTGCATTTGCGAATAATTCAGAGATGTCCGTGCACGTATCAAAAGCAGACTTCCTTCTTAGCTGACATCAGGTTCAGCCGTCTCTGGCTGCCACCACGGATGAAAATGGTGCACCGGCCCGTGGCCGTTGCCGAGATTCCAGCCGGTGGACTGTTTCAGCGCTTCGTTGAGGTACCAGAGAGCATCCTTGACCGCCGCCTCCAGGGAGAGCTCCCTGGCCAGTCCGGCCGCAATGGCAGATGAAAGTGTACACCCTGTTCCGTGATTGTTCCTGGTATTGATTCGGGGAAGTTCAAACCACCTTGTATGGTCAATTCCGTCAGCAGTTTTGTAAATCAGACAGTCCATGCTCACACTTCCAAGGTTGAGATGACCGCCTTTGACCAGTACGGCATCCGGACCCATATCCAGAAGTGCTTTGCCTGCCGTCTCCATATCGCTGCGGCTGGTGATTTTGCTGCCGGTAAGCACTTCAGCCTCAGGAATATTTGGTGTCACCAGGGCAGAAAGGGGGATTAGTTCCTCTTTCAGTGTCATGACAGCATCATCCTGCAGCAGGTGATCGCCGCTTTTTGCAACCATCACCGTGTCCAGTACGATGTTCTGGGCCTTGTGCTGTTTAAGGGAGTCAGAAACGGCTCGGATAACCCCGCTGTTGCTGAGCATACCGATTTTGACTGCATCGGCACCGATATCATTGAAGATTGCATCCAGCTGTGCGCGTATGATATCAGGCGGGATATTGTGAATATGTGTTACCTCTCTGGTATTTTGGGCCGTCACGGCGGTCAGAACGGACATCCCGTAACATCCCAGAGCGGAAAAGGTTTTGAGATCGGCCTGGATGCCGGCCCCGCCGCCACTGTCTGATCCTGCGATAGTGAGTGTTCTTGGAATAACTTTTCCGGAAGTTTCTTCTGACATGGTCTTCAGGTCTTGGATTGCATTGGTGATTGAGTTGGTTGTTAAGCAGAATATGGGCAGAGATTGCCGCCGTTTTGCTCAGACCTTGAAATGGTCAAATCCGCGGGATCCGTATGGTGCCGGGGAACCATCCTGCAAAAAACGAACAGGGGGTCGTTGCTCGTCATGTTTCCTGACATAACCAATGGGAAACAGATCGGGTTCAGGGTGATTACCGCCTGATGGGCCGTCATCCGGAAAGGCCTTCCGGTACGATTCACAGATCCCATCAAATTCAGACGGACTGCAGGTGCCCAGCAGGACATAGTCTTCGCCGGCTGAGCATGCGAGATCGATGGCACTCCAGCCATACTTTCCGGAAATTTCGGTCAGTTCATTGCTGACAGGTAACTTTGTCAACTCAAGATCAATACCCAACCCGGAGCGGGCGGCTATGTGCCCGGCATCCGAGGCAATGCCGTCGGAGACATCAATAAGTGCATGAACTGCGGATTGGCCTCCCAGCCATTGACCCTGAATCACACACGGATCCGGCCGGTTATGTGCTTTGATCAGCTTTTGCTCTGCTGGCGATTCACCGGGAAACTGATTATTCAGCAATAACTGCAGACCTGCACCGGAATCACCAAGCATACCGGTCACAAAAACGATATCCCCGACTCGTGCAGATGAGCGCAGCTTGAGTCCGGGTGAGTTGGTTTTTCCCGAAACCAGAATATTGATCACCATATGCTTTTGTGATCGCGTGGTATCACCTCCAAGCAGCCGGACCCCGTGCTGTTTTGCCAGATCTTTCATACCCGAGAAAAACTGCTCGAGCCATCCGATGTCATTTTTCTCCGTCAGCCCGATGGACAGCCAGGCGTATTCCGGAGTGCCCCCCATGGCGGCGATATCGCTCAGATTGACGGCAAGTGATTTATGCCCCAGATCCTCCGGTTCAATTTTGTCGAGAAGGAAATGCGTTTCTTCGATGAGCATGTCGGTCGTGATCAGATCAAGACGGTCATCTTCCCGCGGGATAACCGTACAATCGTCGCCGATTCCAAGCAGATCGGAAGTGGGCTCATCAAACCAGGTCTGAATTTTGGAAATCAGTCCAAACTCGCCGACTGCCTTGAGCGGATGTTCCGGTTTGGATGTTTTTGTTGTCATTGGGTGTGGTTGTATTTGGTTTCAGTAACGATCTGATGCAGCTCTCTGGCAGATGCCAGAGGATTTTCGGAAGCACAGATTGCCGATACGACGGCCACTCCATCGGCTCCGGCCATCAGGGTTTCAGATATGGTATCCGTGTTCATGCCGCCGATCGCTACGAGGGGTCTGCCGGTTAACCCGCGCAGTTTTTGCATCCCTTCAATGCCCCAGGGTTTTCCCGTATCCGTTTTGGTAGGAGTAGCAAAAATCGGGCTGACTCCGTAATAGTCGACATCCAGCCGCTCAGCATCGTCAAGATCCTGCCAGGATTCCACCGAATATCCGATGACAGCGTCCGGACCCATTATTTTTCGGGCAGTGACCGGATCCATGTCGTTGTGACCCAGGTGAACACCGTCTGCGCCCACTGCAAGGGCTACATCCACCCGGTCATTTATAATGAGGGGGACCGGGGTTCCTTTGAGAAGGGCAAGGATGGCCTTGGCTTCCCGGATCATGGCGGCCGTGGATGCTGTTTTTTCCCTGTACTGGACGACGGTTACGCCGCCTTTTACCGCTTCTCCCACGGTGCGTACCAGATTCTCCCGGCCGGTCATGCCGCTGTCAGTGACGAGGTAGAGGTTGTAATCAGGCTTTATCGATTCAGGCTTCATCAGCATGTACCATTTTTGACAGCGTTTCCTGATCGAGTGAGGAGAGGGTGTCAAGCAGGGCGGCCTGCATGCTGCCGGGTCCCTTGCTGTACAGTGCTGCAATTTCACCGGCAATACCAAAGGTGATCATCGCGTGGGCCGCGGCCGCAGCAGGGTCATCATTCACCGCACAAAAGGCGCCTGTGAAAACAGAGGCCGTACAACCCATTCCCGTGATCCGGGACAAGAGTTCGTGTCCGTTGTGCACGCGGATGTGACGGTCCGGTGTGATGATGTGATCGGTTTTTCCGCTCACGGATACGGTGACGCTGTATTTGCCGGCCAGATCGCGGATGGCATCGAATGCTTTATCGGCTTCGTCCGTGCTGTCCACCCCTTTGGTTTGTCCGCCGGCCGGAGTTAGCGCAAGTATTTCGGAGGCATTGCCGCGCAATACACTCACACCACCGGCACCGAGAAGCTCATGGGCAGTCTTTGTGCGATAGGGTGTGGCACCGGCACCGACGGGATCCAGTACGACAGGTTTTCCTGCTTCGCGTGCGGCATCAAGCGAAAGGTGCATGGCATCAACCCAATGCGGACTAAGTGTGCCGATATTCAGCACAAGGGCACCCGAAATGCGGGTCATGTCGGCGGCTTCCTCTTTGGCATGAGCCATAACCGGTGAGCCTCCAAGCGCCAGCAGGGTATTGGCAGTCGTGTTCATCACGACATGGTTGGTAATACTGTGAACAAGCGGAGCTTGCGTCCGGATGGCATTGAAGTTCTGAATCAGCAGATCGTTATTCATAATAATATCAGTGGTTTGGTTTGCAGAGTAAGTTGATATCGTTTGTGTTGTTCATCAGGGGCGTCGCCGGATCAGTGTTGAGAGACATATCAGGGTTTAGATCAAAAAAAAACCATACATCCCTGTGCGCTGATGCTGCCGGAAAAGGATATATGGTTTGATATCCATTCCCTTCGCCGGCATTATCCGGATCAGGTTTATGAGGGTATGCTCTCAGCCGCTGAAAACGGCACCCCTATGGTAAATTGGTAAATCCAAAATGTGATGTTACCACTAAGTAACAAGCACAATCATGCAATCATTCATTTACAAGGTTTCAGAACCGGGCACTTCCGCAGACCGGGTTTATGCGCAACCGGCCCGGGTGACCGGGAGGCCGGCTCATGCACTGCTGTCGTGTATACTGATTTCGATGCCGTACTGCTTCATGGCATCGAGAAAGGACTCTGCCGGCACAATCTGTTCCGGCGGATGGACACCGGGACGGGCACTGATTTCACCCCGTGCAAGCATCAGGGCAATATGCGCTGTTGGCAGAGCCGTGCAGCTCATAACCGCGGAATGACCGTCATCCGGATGGTACTCATAGGTCAGTTCATATGTCCGCCTGAGCTTTTTACTGTTGCCGCCTGATCCGTTTTGCCCGTCGATAATTACTTTCGCGAGTACAATATCGGGCAGATTCTCGGGAATCCGCTTTCGCAGTTTGCGGATCAGAAAATCTTTGTAAGTCATGCTTGTGCCGATATCGATGATACGGTCATCGGCGAGTCCCAATTCGATCAGCGCCTGCATGACACTGTGATTTCCGCGGTGACGGATGGTTTTGTAGGAGAGGTTGCTGACCGAGCCCTGAAGGGTGTAGGCCAGGGTGCTTATGTGCCCGCCGGTGTAAAAGGTCTCGAGGGCCGTCATTTCCGGGCGTGATTGAAAAGTAATGGGCTCCAGTCCGCTCATTGGCTCAAGATCGACGGGCCGTCCGTCGCGAACAGCCAGCACCGGTGGAAGATGTTCACTCAAAAAGGCTTCGGCAGAAAAGCTGAGATGATGATTCAAAGGCGGATGAGGATTGACCGGCAGACCACCACTCATCATTTCAATGGATGAGACCGTTTCGAACTGGCGGAATCCGTTCATTGCTATAATATTCAGGAGTCCGGGAGCCAGTCCGCAATTGGGCAGAATGCAGCTGCCGTTTTGCTCAGCCTGTTTATCGAGCTTTCGCTGCATTTCAAAGACCTTGTCATTGCCTCCGAGATCAAGAAAGTGACTTCCGGTTTCGATGGCAATTTTGGTCATCTCAAGGTTGTACTGATACGGGAGTGCGGATATCATCACATCAAAGCCATTAACGAGTGTGATGATAGATGAGCGTTCCTGCATTCCCACGCGGAATGTGCGTAAGCGGGAGAGGGAAGGGTGACCGGAGAAGCTTTCCTTCAGCTCATCAAGAACGGCTCCGTTGCGGTCCAGTACGACCAGGTTTTGTACCTCTTTGTAATCCATCAAAACCCTCGTGATGGCCGAGCCGGCAGGACCGGCACCGATAACGGCAATTTTCATGTGTTTATAATTTTTGATTTCTCAGATTCCGATTATCGTCAAGATACAAAACTGACAGCATTATTTAGTCCAGGGAGTATGCCGGGCAGGAGGGCATGTCGTTTTCCGGTTTTGAATGGGCCGGGCGGGCCGCAGCCAGATACGATACGCGCAGCCGGTATCGTTACACTTGTGTAACACAGGCCGTAACCGGTGCCGGCAGTAAAGGCTAATACCGGTATTGATTACGGTGTGATATGTGCTTATTTTTAGGTTTCGTCTGAAGCAATACCCGAACAGGGGGTGACATGGCTTCGACGGGGTGAGCGCAGTCACAAGTTGCATGCCGAGTTTCCGTCGCGGATTCTCGTAAAAAAATCGGTGGCACTTTAAATGTAAATGCTGACAATACTCAGTATCGAATGGCTGCCTAACAGCGCCATTCCGTCCTCCTGGCGGTTTTCTTGCCAACTGCCTCTGAGGGCGCCAAATCAAGGCAAGATAGGGTAACGTCCCGGTCGGTGGCGTTATCCGAAACCTGACCCGGCCTGGCCTGAAGACAGCCTCGTTGCCCGGCGACCCTTCAGGTGAGATGATATAGGGCAACTAAGCATGTAGAAGCTTGATGGTTCGTCATCTCGGACCCGGGTTCAATTCCCGGCACCTCCACTTGTATTATCAATAACAGCTTGTGAGCCATCAGCTTGCAAGTTGTTATTATTTATTGGTACCAATATTGGTACCAATATACTCTGGATTTTTTAACTGTCTGCTTCCAGGGCTTCAAAAAAAACTTTTTTTCAGAGAGTCATTATTGTCATCCTTGTCAGGACCAGATGAATCTGACAGTTCGTGAGGTTCTGATCGGTCCATTATTTTGTAATTGAAGCAAGCCCCTTCCGATTTGACACTCTTCAGCCGTTCAGCTGTCAGGATTTCTTCTATTTTGCTCCAGCCATTCTTCGATGTCTGTATTATACCACCCCACGGTTCTGGGTCCAATTTTGACCCTATCAGGAAGTCGCCCTACATTTTCCATTCTCCATAAGGTTGATCTTGATACTGCTAACATCTTGCAAAGCTCATTGGGACGAATAATATATTTTTTCGGCATTCCGGGATGCTGTTTTGGCTCCCGGTTCTGTTTTGAAGCTTTGATTTCATCCATTACCTCTACAAGCTCTTCCCGGACTACTGTCCGCACCTCTTCTTGTATGACTTCTCGGATATACGTTTCAAGGTTCATAAGCTCTCTGTTTTTTTGAGGATTCTCTTGTTGAGTATCAATTATAAATACTTCGTGGCTTTTCGAGAATAAATTATCAGGAGAAAGAAGGTGATTTTATACTTCTTGCCGTTCGCTTCCGAGTAGCATAAATTGTCCTGCTGAATCATTTTCACGGAAGCAATAATCAAGGAGATACTTTTACATGTCCCCTGAGACACATTCACAAATGGCCAATTTCATCTGGAGTATCTGCAACCTGCTCCGGGGGCCGTATAAACGCAACGAATACCGAAAGGTCATTCTGCCGTTGACCGTAATACGCCGGTTTGACTGCATCCTCGAACCGACCAAAAAATAAGTATTAAACGAATTCGACAAATTGAAAGGCAAGAGCGAAAACATTATCCGCTCCCGGCTGACTCATGTTACCGGCTCCAGATTCTACAATACATCCAAACTCGATTTCCAGAAACTGCTGGATGACCCGAACAGTCTGGCGACCAACCTGAACAGCTACCTGCACGCCTTCTCGCCGAACGTGCGTCAGATCATGGAACGGTTCAGCTTCTCTGATCATATCGAGCGGCTGAATGAAAAGAACCTGCTATATGAGGTGATCAAATCATTTGCGGCGATTGACCTCTCCCCGGGGCGGATTGACAACCTTCAGATGGGATACATATTCGAAGAGCTGATCCGGGTTGGAGCCGAACAGGCTAATGAAGAAGCCGGAGAGCACTTCACGCCCAGGGAAATCATCCACTTGATGGTTGAGCTGCTGCTGACCAATGAGGATGACCTCGGCGAGCCCCATGTCGTCAAAAAAATCTTTGACCCGGCATGCGGTACGGGGGGTATGTTATCCATGGCGGAACAATATATCCGGGAGCTTAATAAGGACGCCCAGCCATACCTGTACGGCCAGGACTGGAACGATGAGGCTTTCGCGATCTGCAAGTCCGATATGCTGCTCAAAGGGGAAAACGCCGAGAACATCAAGCCCGGTGACAGCTTTTCCGATGATGGTTTCAAGGAAGAGACCTTCGACTACATGATGGCCAATCCGCCGTTCGGTGTGGAGTGGAAGCAGCAGAAGCAGTTCATCGAAAAAGAACACAAGACCATGGGTCATGATGGCCGGTTCGGAGCCGGGCTGCCACGGATCAATGATGGCGCCCTGCTGTTCCTGCAGCATATGATTTCCAAGATGGAAGATCCGAAGAAAGGCGGCAGCCGCATCGGAATCGTTTTCAACGGATCACCTCTGTTTACAGGCGATGCCGGCTCCGGAGAATCGGAGATACGCCGCTGGATCATCGAAAATGACTGGCTTGAGGGAATCGTCGCTCTGCCTGAGCAGATGTTCTACAATACCGGCATATCTACCTATATCTGGATACTGTCCAATCGCAAGCCCCGGCACCGAAAGGGCAAGGTGCAACTGGTCGATGCCCGGCAGTTCTGGGTGCCCATGCGCAAGAGCCTGGGCCATAAGCGGCGTCAGATCGGTGAAGGAAAGAATGGCCGGCCGGATCAGATCGGGTTGATCAGCAAGATTTACGGTGAGTTTATCCATGATGACACCCGGACCGTACCCGTCAATGGTGGAGAAAAGGAAATGGTGGTCAGCAAGGTGTTCGACAACGAGGATTTCGGATACCACAAGATTACCGTAGAACGCCCGCTGCGGTTGAACTTTCAGGCGTCCTCAGAGCGCATTGCCCGTATAGAGGAAGAAAAGGCCTTTGTCAATCTGACCAACAGCAAGAAGACCAGTGAGAAGGCTCGTCAGAAAGAAATTGAGGCGGGGCAAAAGCGGCAGCAGGCCATCCGGGAAGTATTGGAGATGTTGCGTCAACAGACCGGAGAAGAGCAGTTCAAAGACCGGGAAGCGTTTCTGGGCGTTCTGAAGAAAGTCGAACGTCAAACGGCAGGTGACAAGCTATCGGCCACGGAGAGAAAAGTTGTGTTGTCGGCACTATCGGAACGCGATGAGACGGCCGAGATATGTCGCAACAGCAAAGGTGAGCCCGAACCCGACCCGGAACTCAAGGATACAGAGGTCGTTCCGCTGAAAGAAGACATTGAAGCGTATTTCCAGCGGGAGGTACTGCCGCATGTTCCGGACGCCTGGATCGATCATAATAAAACACGTGTCGGCTACGAAATCCCGCTTACCCGTCACTTCTACCAGTATGAACCGCCACGGCCATTAGAGGAGATACAGGAAGACCTGGCTGAACTGGAGAAGGATATTGTCGGGATGCTCAAGGAGGTGGTGGCATGAACAAGGTAGATCCCGATATTCTGCAAGAAGTCGAACAGACGCTGGACGTGGCTGGCATCAAGCGGTTTGAACCGTATCCGTCGTATAAGCCGACCAGTGTTGATTGGTTGGGTGATGTGCCGGACCATTGGGAGGTAATTCAGTCACGGCGATTTTTTAAAATATTAAATGGCTCAACTCCTTCGAGTAGTGAAAGTTCATACTGGGATGGAGATATTGTATGGGTAACACCGGATGATCTAAGCAAAAATTCTGATTCAGATATTCGTGACTCAAGAAGAAGAATTAGCCAAAGTGGATACAATAGCTGTGGGGCTACAATAGCACCACCGAATAGCATTGTTGTTTCTACACGTGCTCCAATTGGTTATGTCGCCATTGCCGGAGTTTCGTTATGCTGTAATCAGGGATGTCGAATATTGGCACCTAACAAAACCCTGGATAGTAAATTTTTCTATTACCAACTTTTATCTGCTGGTTCAGAATTGTCTTCAAGAGGCCGTGGAACAACGTTTACTGAGTTGAGCTATGGACAATTAGCATCTGTTGAGCTTCTTTCTCCGCCTCTTGATGAACAACAAGTCATCGCCCGCTTTCTCGACGACCAAACCCGGAAGATCGATGATCTGATCGAAGCCAAGCAAAAACTCCTGGATCTGCTGAAAGAAAAGCGCCAGGCGATCATCACCCATGCGGTTACCAAGGGTATTAACCCAGATGTCCAGCTGAAACCATCCGGGATCGAATGGCTGGGAGATGTGCCGGAGCATTGGGAGATGAAGAAACTTAAGTATACATGTGATTTTTCTGGTGGCTTTACTCCGAATACTAAAGTAGTCGATTATTGGGATGGTGATATACCATGGGTATCCCCAAAAGACATGAAGCATCGATATATTTCTGAGACAGAAGACTATGTTACTGAACTTGCAGTTAATGAGGTTTTCAGAAGAATAGTGGCACCAAAATCAGTTTTAATAGTTGTTAGATCAGGAATTCTGATTCATTCGCTTCCAGTAGCGATTAATAAAACTGGCGTAACAATCAATCAGGATATGAGGGCACTAATGCCCAAAAAAATGTTGGATAGTGAATACTTGGCATTACTAATACATGGTAATCAGAGCGCTTTGTTACATGTCTTAACAAAGCCCGGCACTACTGTTCAAAGCATTGAATCACAATATTTACTAAATGAGCCAATACCCGTTCCACCGATTGATGAACAATTAGATATTGTGAATTACATCAATAATAAAATCCATAAAATAGATTTGTTGACAACCGAAACCAACAAAGCCATCGAACGCCTCACCGAATACCGAATCGCACTTATTTCAGCGGCGGTGACGGGTAAAATTGACGTTCGAGGGAGGGCTTAATGAGTAAACGAACCTCAGAACAGGCATTTGAGAGCTATGTTGAACAGATTCTGCTCAATCAGTCCGGCTGGACAAAAGGCGAGGTATCCGACTGGGATTCAAATCGCGCGATCATCCCGAATGACACCTTCGGCTTCATTGAAGACACCCAGCCGAAGCTATGGAGCCAGATGTCCCGGCTTCACGGCGAAGAGCTACATGCCAAGCTTCTGGAAGCACTATGCAAGGAACTCGACCTGAAAGGTACGCTGCATGTGCTTCGCCAGGGTTTCAAGTTCTACGGCAAAACCTTCAAAATGGCATGGTTCAGGCCGGCCCACGGGCATAATCCGGAAGTCGAGCAGCTCTATGCCGGCAACCGTCTGACCGTCATGAGACAGGTTCCTTGCCACCCGGGATCCAAAGACACCGTGGATCTGCTGTTTGCCGTTAACGGCCTGCCCGTGGCCACCTGCGAGTTAAAAAATCCGAATACCGGCCAGACCTGGCAACATGCCATCCGGCAGTACAAAAAGGATCGGGACCCGAACGCTCCACTGTTCCGGTTCACCAAACGGGCACTGGTGCATTTTGCCGCCGACCCGGATCAGGTGCATATGGCCACAAAGCTGGAAAAGGAAAAAACCGTATTCCTGCCGTTCAACCGGGGAAGCCAACCCGGCGAAATCAAGTGCGGCAAAGGCAACCCGCCCAACCCGGATGGCTACCGTACCGCTTACCTCTGGGAGGATGTACTTTCACGCGATAGTCTTCTGGATATTCTTGGTGGGTTCATGTTCCTTGAACACAAAGAGAAGAAGGTCGATGACGGCAAGGGCGGCAGAAAGACCGTTAAAAAGAAGACCTTGATCTTCCCCCGGTATCATCAGCTCGACAGTGTCCGCAAGCTGGTCAGAGCCTCACGCAACGAAGGAGCCGGCAACAACTACCTGATCCAGCACTCAGCCGGCAGCGGCAAGACCAACAGTATTTCCTGGCTGGCCCATCACCTGGCCAGCCTCCACGATGCCGATGATCACAAGGTTTACGATTGCGTGGTGGTCATCAGCGACCGGCAAGTAATCGACCGGCAGCTTCAGGATGCCATCTATCAGATCGAACATGCCCAGGGAGTTGTCAAACCGATTGATGAAGATTCCAAACAGCTGGCCAACGCTCTGGTTGACGGTACCAAGGTTGTCGTCACCACGCTGCAGAAGTTTCCGTTTGTGCTTCGGGCTTTGCTGATGAGCCTGTCGGAAGGAAAGTTTGAGTCTCTGTCCGACGAGGAAAAGAAAAAGGTACAGGACGACGCTGATACCTACCGGGCCAAGATTGCCGACCGCCGTTATGCCGTGGTTGTCGATGAAGCCCACTCGAGCCAGACAGGTGAAACAGCCCGGGAACTCAAGGAAATTCTCGGCGCCGGGGTGGATCATGAAGACGGGGAAGACATCGACATGGAAGACCGGCTAAATCAGATCATGGAGTCGCGCGGGCGTCAAAAGAACCTGAGCTTCTATGCCTTTACCGCTACACCCAAAGGCAAGACGCTGGAGCTGTTTGGCCGTCCGGGTTCGTCCGGCAAACCGGAAGCCTTTCATGTCTATTCCATGCGGCAAGCCATCGAGGAAAATTTCATCAAAGATGTGCTTCATAACTATACGACATACAAGGCATATTATAAGCTGGTCAAGTCAGCCGAGGACGACCCCGAAATGCCGAAAAAGAAAGCCACGCGCTCGCTCGCCCGCTTTTTGAGCCTCCACCCGTATAATATCCAGCAGAAGACCGAAATCATGGTGGAGCACTTCCGCCAGCACATCAAGCCAAAGCTTGGGGGAAAAGCCAAGGCCATGGTCGTGGCCGGATCCCGATTGCATGCCGTGCGATACATGAATGCCTTCAATAAGTACCTAAAAGACCGGGGTTATACCGACATTCATCCGCTTGTGGCTTTTAGTGGGACGGTGCGTGATCCGGATACCAGCATGGAGTACACCGAACCGGGCATGAATACCGATGTGCGAACCGGCGATAGTATACCCGAGGCAAGGTTGCCTGAACGCTTTGACAGTGATGACTATCAGCTGCTTCTGGTTGCCAACAAATATCAGACCGGGTTTGATCAGCCCAAGCTCCTGGCGATGTATGTAGACAAGCGGCTGGAAGGTGTTCAGGCTGTGCAGACGCTATCGCGACTAAACCGGAACTACCCGGGCAAGGAAGAACCGTTTGTCCTGGACTTTGTCAATGAGCGTGAAGACATCTACGCCTCCTTCAAGCCGTACTTTGATGCCACCAGTCTGGAGGAGGTTTCCGATCCGCAGCAGCTCGAAGAGATTAAACACGAAATGGATCAGATGCAGGTGTATCACTGGCCGGAGGTGGACGCTTTTGCTGAGATATTCTACAAACCGGTTTCCAAACACCAGCGAAAGGATCATGCCCGGATGGAGCAGCAGCTTCAGCCGGCCGTGGATCGCTTCAAGGAATTGGAAGAAGAGCAGCAACAGTTGTTCCGGGATAAACTCCGTGGCTATGTGAACATCTACTCGTTTTTAAGTCAGATCATGCCCTGGAGTGACTCCGACCACGAGAAACTCTACAGCTTTGGACGGTTTCTGCTTCCGCATCTGCCTACCGGTCGGGAAGAACACATCATCAGTCCGGAAGACGATGTAGCTCTGCGGTACTATCGACTGGAACAAGTCGCCACCGACCCAATAAACCTGGACGAAGGAGATGATGTAGAGGTGAAGAGTCCAACAGATGTAGGCAGCGGAAAGGCTACCGACGAGCAGGCACCGCTTTCCAGTATTATTGAGGTGCTCAACGAGCGATTTGGCACGGACTTTACAGAAGAAGACCGGTTGTTCTTTGAGCAGGTCACCGAACATGCCAGCCAGAATGAGCAAGTAATTCAAACTGCCAAGGCCAACTCTCTGGACAAGTTCAAACTGGGCATCAAGGATATGGTCGATAACATGATGATCGAGCGCATGGCCAAGAACGACGACATTGTAACGCGGTATATGGACGACAAAGAGTTCAAACAGGTGGCCTTATCCCATCTGGCCAGGGAGATATTTGACAGGGTATTGGAAAGGGAAGTGGATAGATGATTTTGCTAAATCTCTACTCCTGTATGACAGAGGCTTAATATGGATTGTTTCTTGTTCGCATGGAATCCAAAGAATTGGAAATGGGCTGATCTTGAAGACGATATACAGCAAATTGACAATGCCGGCAGTATTGCAATAGGCTGGAGCCTTATCATTAGCCGAACGGCAAGGGTGTCGTTCCATACCTGTACGGAAGGTGTGTATGTATATGTGGCGGGTACGCGCGTACATCGAGCAGGGCAGGCGGTGGGTCGTGGATATCGATCTGGAGAAGATCTTCGACCGGGTTAACCACGATGTGCTTATGGCACGAGTGGTCCGTAAGGTCAAAGAGTGCGGTAGACCGCCCATGGAACCGGACGTACGGTGGTGTGAGAGGAAGATTAAAGGTGTTTATACTTGCATAGATTAAGATCTGCCGGTATGTATAACTGTTCAGCCAAAAACAGAAATATCCAGCAGAAAGACTTGTCGGATCAATTACATATTGCGGGGAGTAGGATGAGAATTTGTATACTTGGGCATGGAAAAAGACCTGCTCAAACTCTTTCTGCCCGAGGGGCTGCTTGATCACTTCGATATCGAAAAGATCGAGCAGGGCATTGAAAATAAAGACCGTCACAGCCAAACGGTCGGCTTTTTTAAAAGAAACGCGTGGAGACGCGCACCGAATCCTTAAAAAGTATCGCTGAATTGAGTGGAATCGACTATCCGAGGATGTATCGCGAATACAAGCGGGTAAGCGGCTATGAGGACTGGCCGGCCCGTAAACACGCCAGAGAGTATCTGGTTTTTCCGGAAAACATCGGCCAGAAGCTGAGCCTGGAGACGAGCTGAGTGTGAGCAAAGGCGAATTGTACACATTTTTAACGAATAAAGTCGCCAAAGGGCAAAAAGA
This sequence comes from Natronogracilivirga saccharolytica, assembly GCF_017921895.1. NCBI lineage: Bacteria > Pseudomonadati > Balneolota > Balneolia > Balneolales > Cyclonatronaceae > Natronogracilivirga > Natronogracilivirga saccharolytica. The sequence continues at coordinate 8,733 of NZ_JAFIDN010000014.1, read as the reverse complement.
GGCGCTGGTGGGGAGTATAGGAAGTATCCGAACCGATGACAATGTGGTTTCATATCAGCCGTATACCGCAACAAAAACGTTTGCAGGTCAAAGGGTTCCGCCGAGTGGCGTATACGATTGAGCATCACCTTGAGGATATTATCAACTTCTTTGAGAACAGGTCAACCAATGCTTCAGCCGAGGCATTGGTTGAGCAATTTACAAAGAAGAGTCTTGGAAACTGAATGGGTGGCGATTCATCAAACACGAGAAAATCTACCTTCATTTGTCGAAAAACGGACAAGAGCTATTCGCACTTTGCTCTGAGTTCATAACCTTTTATAATACCAGCCGGTCTCATTCCCGAATTGGAAAAGTGCCTCCAAAGAAACGGATCCCCCGGCAGCTTAAAACCAAACTTATAATCCTTAAAAAAATTTGTCCAGCCATTCCCGACCACCTCCCTCAATCCATGGCATACTGCTCATCCCCGTATTTATCCAATTTGTTATGAAGTGTCTTTCTGGCAAAACCAAGTATTTTCGCAGCTTCTGTTTTATTATTATCAACGGAACTCAATGTTTGATGAATCGCCAGACGTTCAATTTCATCCAGACTTGCCCCAATCGGGATTTGCAGAATTCCGCATGCTTCCCCAAGGTAGGCCGGTGTGTGTGTGTTCCGGGAGTTTGTAATGGAGGCGGGTAGCATTTCAGCGCTGATGTAGTCACCCCCTTCAAATAGTACCGTAGTTCTTTCTATGCAATTTTTAAGCTCTCGAATATTTCCCGGCCAATCATATGCCATCATTAAGGCCCGGCTTTCATCGTCAAATAAAAAATCAGGCTTCCCGTACAAGTCACAGAATTGACTTTTATAGAATTCTATAAGCAGTGAGATATCCTCTTTTCTATGCCTCAAAGGAGGTACATAAAGTTCAATTACATTCAGACGATAGTATAGATCTTCCCGAAAACTTCCCGATTTAACCTGGTCGTTGAGAATCTTGTTTGTAGCTGCAATTAATGTGAAATCAACATGGATCTCCTCTTTTCCACCTACTCTTCGAAATGACCCAAGCTCTATCGCACGCAGTAATTTAACCTGAGCACTGAGTGACATTTCACCGATCTCATCAAGAAAGAGTGTCCCTTTATCTGCCAGTTCAAAACAACCTTTCTTCTGTGCATCAGCTCCTGTAAACGCCCCCTTCTCATGGCCCAGCATTTCGCTCTCTACCAGTTCTTCCGGAATAGCTCCACAATTGACAGTTATCATGTTTCTGTTTTGATTCGAATTATGGTAGTGCAACAATCTTGCAAAGACTTCTTTGCCTGTCCCATTCTCTCCTGTAATCAATACTGTTACATTGGTTTGTGCAATTAATGTCCCCTCCGGGGAATGGGAGAAAATCCCTCGCCTTTAGGCGAAGACTTTAGTATGCTTGCGGTATTATGGAAAATTACCGCAAAACATCTCATAGCGTTTACGATATAAAATATCACCTGGTATGGATCACCAAATACCGCAAGCCGGTTTTGCAAGGCGAAGTAGCCGAACGAGTTCGGGAATTGGTTCGCGAGCAGTGCAAGACCATGGATATCGAAATCATAAGTGGTCATGTTTCCAAAGATCATATCCATCTTCTGGTTTCGGTACCGCCTCATCACTCGGTAAGCAAAGTGATGCAAAAAATCAAAGGAAAAACCTCGCACAAAATGCTCATGGAGTTCAAAACCTTGCAACGAAAGTTTTGGGGTCGTCATTTGTGGGCCAGAGGCTATTTTGTCGCCAGTTCGGGAAATGTGACCGATGAAGTGATTATGAAGTATATCGAGGAGCAAAATGTTGAAGGTAAAGACGGAGAATTTAAAATCGAAGACAAGTAGACATTTGTCTACATCACAAAGCTATCGACTTTAGTCGATAGTAGTTTACTTTGATTTTTTGGTAGAGGTTAGTCATTACCGGATTTTGAGTAATCAATATTGGTTTGCTTTCTTTTGTATGTTCCATTTTTTTATCTATCTGATTCGATATATACATTATGATCACTCTTCTTGTTCAACTAACGATTTTGAATCAATTTAAGAAATACCCAATATTTATAATTACAATAAGGCTGTTGATAGTTATATAATTGCTATATTGTACATTCTAGATTCTTTGAGGTATGTATAAAAATATAGCCATGTGATAAATGACGGTGTTGTTGCCGCCAGTTAACATCATCATAACCACCTTTTTCGGCCTATTTGGACCGATAAATAAATACTCCCACAATGAGGATAATTAGTGATATCAAAATTGGAACGTAATCACCGGTGCTCACAGCGACATCTGCTCCTAAGAATTCAAAAGATTCAGAATCGTCCAGATATTGATATCCGAAAAACAGGACTCCGATCAAACCTCCTATACTCAGTATACTGCCTAATGTTTGTTTCATGATTTCCCTTTGTTATTTTATGATCCATCATTCCGGGATACGGTAAATTGCTCTCCTAAATGAAAATTTGAGAACATTTATGCTGACATGCATTATGCGTTATGGTATAAGTGTTACATAGATCACAGGTTTTTTGCATTGACTTTGAGTTTGAATGCTTCCGGCATGATTTTTACCAATTCGGTCGCTCTCTTGAATATTATACCGACAGTCTCCTTGTGATATACCTCTCCATGAACTTTGCTGAAACGGAAACGTTGTGTCTGATTTCTAGACTATTCTGAAATAATTGCACACTGCAGAACTCCTTTTGCATTATGACTGCAGAGGGTTCAGGCTATGAAGATTGTACTATCTGTAAAATATATAACTTTATATCGTGTCCATGTAACATTCATCAGTTATAATTCTCACACATTGTAAATGGGCATATACGTTTATACATGTTCCTGCAAGCAGAAGGATAATAATACAATAACAGTGATAAGAGTCTCTGATATATAAATCTAAAAAAAATCAGAAATACCATGGGAAATATATTATACCTGGTTGCTGTAGTTTTAGTAGTTGCCTGGTTAATCGGATTTGCAGGCTATAGTGCTGGAGGCATTATTCATATCCTGTTGGTTATAGCTGCAATTGCAATATTACTTCAAGTAATCCAGGGCAGAAGAATAGCATAGCAAAGTGATAAAAATACTATGCAAAAATAAAGGGTAAATAACAAAAAGTGAACTAGCAAGTCAGCCTTATATTATACGACTTCAAAAAGTCTAAGGTAAAATAAGCATACATATCGATTCATTCACTCATTATAAATAAACCGAGAAAACAATATGAAGATACTATACATCATTCTTGCTTCTGTACTATTGGCAGGTGCAATCCAATCAACATCTTATGCACAATCAGTGAATATTACAGAATCCTTTAAAAAGCACTTTAATGAAACCGTTCAGGCAGTCCATGAAACAGACGATGCAGACGAAAAACGAGCTATTTTAAATGAATCATTCAATAAGATGATCAGCGTAATAGATCGAATTGAATCGGCGGTATCCCTTACCGAAGATGAAAACGCAATACTTGCAACCTATAAATATGATTTGGAAAAAAAGAAGAATCAGTTAAACGGGCTTGATGGGTATGACCAAGTTGTGGATAAAGATCTGGATGATTTTTCAAATTTTTCCCAGGATATGATTGAACAGGCCAGTCGTACTATAACCATTGGTGTTACAACAGCTCTTTTGATTCTTATCATACTGCTTCTTTTATGATCTGTACACACTCCAAGAAATGAATTATCAAGAGTGAAGAGTCCCTCTCTGCCGTCTACTGGAATGATTCCAATTCGACGGCGGAGGTGAGACTCTGGTTTTTTGCATTTAGAAACTGTCAAAACTATTTATAAGCTGTTGATATTTAGTCTTGAAAAAGTCAAAAATTCACTGTCAGCTTGGAACATGTAACATTTGAAACAGATGAAGTACCAGATTTTAAGCGTGATCTTAATAATCGCACTGATTTTTTCAGGATGCAGCCATACATCTGAATTGTCCGGGGAATATTTGCCAGAAAACGAGACGGATGTAAGCTATTCCGTCTTCTATTACATCCATGCTGATTCTGATTATCTTTATCATGATCCGGATGGTCAGCCGATATGGGAAAATTCTAAAGTTCTTGCAACCGCATTAGAAGTTGCTGAACAAGCAGATTCGGGTGAAGTTTTTATTTATCATCAGCGACCGGGGAAAAAAATGCTGGGACTTTTTCCGAGAAGAAACAGCCGTTTATTTCACTACAGAAACGGGCAATTACACAGCCGGGTTAGATATCGCCATCCGGATAAAAAGGAAGCCTTTCTTGCCACCGAAGCACAACTTGTGAACCAATATCGGACTAAAAACCGGACTGATAATCACCAGAATTACTTTCTCTACTTTGGCCATGAAATTCCATCAGTGAATGGTACAGGCTATCATCGCTCCATGCCTGATATAGATGTAAATACTGCTGCATTTGCCAATGGTATTCAGAACTTTTTGCTATCAGATGAAGATCGGTTTGGTTTGGTACTTCTCTCTACATGTAATAACGGGACACCTGCGATGGCAGAACTACTGATACCGTTTACCAAAGTAATGCTTGCCTCTCCGCAAAATCTGCACTTATCTCATTTTGACTCAGGTAAAATGGACCTCCTGGAAAGGGAACCGGGTATTTCGCCGCTTCAATTGGGCTATTCAATGGCAGAACAAACGTATCAGCGATTGGATGCAAACGTTCATACCACCATCACACTTGCCCTTTATGATTTAAAGCATGTACAGGGCTATATCCATGCTCTTACCTCGCTCACTGCAGCAAATAGAGCCCCCGATCGGTCCGTGCAATTTCAGGATAATGTTGATTGTGCGGAGTTATCAAACTTGGATCCTGAAAGATATCATAAAGGTGTAAAAACATGGTACAAACCGGCGCGGTTTGGCAGGCAATCGGGCCAACTTACACATTCAGGCTGGGGCTGTAAGCCGGAAGTGAAGTGAAACAGGATTGATATAGAGATGTAGCGAACAAGGTTTGCGTCATTCAGTGATTCATGTAACTCGGGCACATCCTGTTGTAACACTTATTGTGATATCGATATATACCTTGTTTATATGCTAATTATATCACAAAAACCCCGAATATCATGAAAATAAATTATTTATCAAATGCCATAATAGTGGCCTCGCTATTTGGATTCGCATTTATGATTGGATGCGAGAATAAAAGCACGAATGCGGATTTCGATCCCGATGCACCTGTTATTTTCTCAAAAAGTCCGATGAATAATGAAGATAATATAGAACGAAATAAGGTTTTGGAAATCATCTTCGATCAGGCAATGGATCCGTCAACCATTAACAACACAACCATCACTCTGCAACAGGGATCCACAACGATTAACGGTAGTGTAGGCTATTCCGGTACCACGGCCAGGTTTACTTCCCAAAATGTTTTGGCTGCCCAGACGGATTACACAGTAAAAGTTTCAACCGGTGCAAAAAATGCTTCAGGTGTTGCAATTGCTAATGATAATGAGTGGAGTTTCACAACCGGAGGCAACAGCGAACAATTGGAAGTTGTAGAACTCGGGACAGCCGGTAATTATGTAATTCTTGCAAAATCGGCTATAAATAACAACCCGGCCTCATCTTTTACAGGCGATTTGGGATTAAGCCCGATGGCTGAAAGTTTTATAACTGGTTTTTCCCAGACACCGGCAACAGGGTATTCAATATCTGACCAGGTAAACGGAAGGATTTATGCCGCTGATATGGCTGACCCAACACCGACAAACTTGACAACAGCCGTTGAAAATATGGCCACTGCATATGATGATGCCGCTGGGCGAACAGCCCCCGACTTTGTTGAATTATATACCGGTGAAATTGGCGGCAAAACACTTACACCCGGCCTGTACAAATGGAGCAATACCGTTCAGATTACAGACGACCTGAATTTCTCAGGTGATGAAGATGACGTCTGGATTTTACAGGTCGCCGAAAATGTTACGATGAGCCCTGATGTAACCATTACCCTTAGTGGCGGTGCACAAGTCAAGAATATCTTCTGGCAAGTAGCCGGAGAAGTCACAATCGGTAGAACCTCACATTTTGAGGGGATTATATTTTCGATGACCGGCATTACTCTGAATACCGGCGCATCACTCAATGGCCGTGTTTTAGCTCAAACAGCTGCTATTTTCGATGCGAATACAGTAGTTGAACCACAATAAGAAAGAGACAAAAATATCATTATCTATCATGAAACGATATCAGTAATAATATGGGGTCAATTGCAATCAAATCAGGTTCAGTCAATTAAATCCCGCAAGGTATCCAGAATCTCATCACCTCCGCGTTGAGAGGCGACCTGAAGAGCTTCCCGGGCCAGCCGTTCAGCAATTCTCTGAATGATATCTTCCACAGCCTCCTGGCCGCCTCCTCTGCCAAGGTCGTTGAGCTCGATTGTGGCTATTTCGGCATGGACCGATCGTTCTCTGTTAATATCCATATACATATCTACCGAACCGTCGGTCAATAAAAAATGCTCGATGATAAGTCGTTTATCAGTCGACTCCCCGGCCGATACACTGCGTATATTCCCGAGAATTGAATTGATATTATTATCAATCAGTTTCTGCTCCATGATGATAGCCGGTGTGGTAATAACAATCTCGTTAACCATTACCTCATTTGAAAAGACTGAGCGTATTTCCAATTCAATGGAAAAATTATCCACTTGAAATGCATATGCGTGATCATATCCCTCAGGGTTAGCTATGCGAAAACCTCTGACCCGGCCTTTTCCGGAAAACGGTGAGATAAATACCCGGTCAACAGTAACAGCCGTGCCGGTCATCTCTGACCCGATTTCTTCAATACCCGTTTTCACAATCGTATTGAGGCGAACCATTACTACTAATACTATAATGATAGCCAGACCCAGAATTCCGATTACGTATTTAATTGCTTTATTCATAACGATCCCCCTTCATTGCACATAAATGGATATTAAAGAATTGCTGTCAATATGCATGGGTGTTTCTATAACGTTTATGCATTGTATGGATACAGACAGAGTTTCAGTACAGAAGTACTTTATTGATCTGTTTCTTCATTTTCATATGTTCACCTGAACGTATATTTTCAGTTCCGAAAAGACCAAATTAGTCTGGAATCCCACATGGTATTGTCTTCATTTCACAAATACACACCCATAACTATGGCTATTACCCAACCGTAAGCCTTGCAAAAAAAAGAACGGTTTTCCCATACCTCCATGGTGATTCTTTCAGATTGTGCCAAATCTTTCTCATACCATACTGTCATCTGACGGGCAAAATCCTCATCCAGAATGCTGACGTTGACTTCATCATTTAACCGGAAAGACCGATTATCGAAATTGGTTGATCCTATAGTTATAAAATATTCGTCTACAATCATCAGCTTTGCGTGATACATAACAGGCTGATATTCGTGCATCTCGATACCGGCGTCAAGAAGTTGACCCCAAAGTGTATGTGAGGCCATTCGTACAAAACTTTTGTCGATGGTTTCATTCGGAGTTAATATCTTGATATGTACCCCACGGTTTGCCGCATCCACCAATGCCTGTAAAAATTTGTCATCCGGGAAAAAATAAGCCGAACCGATCCGAATGGATTCATCTGCCGAGGCTATGGCATGAAGCATCATTTTTCGTACTCCTATGGATCCGTTTCCGGGGTGACTCGTTGTGACCTGCATGGACAGATTACCGGTTGTTTCGAGATGTGGATAATAGCGATCTCCCCTCAATAGCTCACCCCTGGAGGCAACCCAATTCTTCGAGAACGCACCCTGGAGTTCGTGTACTACCGGTCCTGTAATCCTCAGGTGATAATCTTTATAGCCACCCTCTTGAATGTCATCCAGCCATTCATCAGCCGTGTTAACTCCGCCGGTATAAGCCACCTCGCCATCAATTATCAATAGCTTTCGGTGGGTTCGATGATTTAAATTCGGCACCTGATACCAGGCTGGTTTTCGCCACCGGACAAGTTGTACTCCGGCATCTTCCATAATTTTCAGCTGATCGGTGGTTACATCCGCTGATCCTAAATAATCCATGATGAAATGAACATCTGCTCCCCGTTTTGAAGCATCAGCGAGTTCATGGGCCATCGTTGTCGCAACTTCTTCCCCACTATATACAAAGGTTTCTTTAGAGATACTGTTACGTGCATTACGGATATCCTCATACATGGTATTGAAAATATCTTTTCCCCGGCTCAGTAACATTGCATCGTTTCCCTCAACCCATTGACGGCCTGTGAGTATACCGCTATTCGTTTTGAAAGCCGGGTCATTTACAGAGTAGGAATGACCTATTGGCGTTGTTACCCGCAGAGACTCCGGGGTTGCATTGAAGAAAAAAAGCGTACCTGTCACATAGATCACGAACAATCCTGCTACAGAAAAAATAATTGTCTTCAGGCTGAAACTAAACATCAGTCCGTGAGCATTCTTTTGACGACTAAACAGGCTGCACCAGTTACTCTCTTCATGATGACATATTCTTATGGTGGAGTGTGAGTAGTGAAATATACTATCAAGCGCAATGAATTCCCATATTATTTATGAAATAACTCAACTTTCGGAGTTCATACTAATCCCTTCCTGTTCATTAGGAAAGGCTTGTAACCATGGATGAGTCTGGTAAAACCTGCCTACCAGCTCAATAACCTGCACTAACAAATACCCTTGGCCTTG
>NZ_JAFIDN010000013.1:27215-101265 GCF_017921895.1 Natronogracilivirga saccharolytica | reverse complement strand
GGAAGCGTCCACAACGCTGCCGGTAACCGATCCGTGCTCTTCTTCCATGGAAGTCGCTTCTGCAAATGGACCGGCCTCGCCGGCAAAAGTCGCTTTTGCCCCGAATGCAATCAGCAGACAGGAAGTGAACAGCGTTAGTAATCTTAGTTTTTGAAGAGCTTTTATACTTGGGCTATGCATGAGAATATGATTTGTGTAATTGCGAATGTATAATAATCAAAACCGGTAACCTCACCTCTGCGGATGACAGTCAAATGACCATTAGTTGATGAGTTATTAAACCCCGATAAAGTTCAATTATCCTTTATTAAAAAGTGTCTTTACCGAAATATCACTTTAAAATATTTAACTATTTTTTTCAACAACCGCAAGCTTTATCGGTTAAGTCACAAAAAAAATGCAAAGTATTGAGGCCCATAATTTTCTTGATTTTTTATCCAAAAATGTAAATCCAAGCATTGTCAAGCTAAATCTATTGACCACAAAAATCATCTCATTATGACGACACGTCTGATTCTACTCGCATATTTTCTTTTTTCTTATACGCCTTACACCGTCCTGTAATACCGAAAATGAGACGGAAAATATTGAAGGGCTACAAGTTATATCGGATCTTCGGGTTGTCTTACTCACTTTTCGACTACATTGTACAAAATACAGATCCGGAATATGTCAATTTCCAACTGGATGTCTTTTGGACAGTGTGGCCGGGTTATGACCCTGTAGAATGAGTAGAACGGTATCCGGATCGCTTCAGAACGGTTCATCTTAAAGATCTGGCAGAAGGTGTGGAAGGCGATTTGTCAGGAAGAGCTCCAAGTGAACACATGGTTGTCCTGGGAAAAGGTCAGGTTGATTTCAAATCACTTTTAATTGCCGCCAGGGATTCAAATATCAAATACTTTTACCTTGAAGACGAGGTTGAGGATGTCAAAACAAGTGTTCCTGAAAGCTATGAATATATTACAAGTCTGACATACTGATTTACACGGTCATCGCAAAACGCAAGATTTTCCTGATGCCTCACAGGAAGGTAATATTGCATTAAAAATAACGCTGCCGGTGCATTCCGCCCGGCAGCGCACTGAAGCTACACCTCAAGAATTTCAACTGGCCTTTTCTCATCCACCATGGGCGGAACTTTCTTTTGTATCTCCTCCTTCAGAGCATCCACAATGCGCTCTTTCAGATGATGCCTGTAGGTAACGATACTTATCTGCCGGGCAGGCACCGGATCGCGAAAATGCTGAACAAACAGCTTTTCACTGTCGCTGAACTCCTCAACAGCCATGCATGGCAGTACAGTTATCCCTTTATTCGCATCAACCAGACGCTTCAGTGAATCTATGCTGCCGGCTTCATAAATGAGATTTCCGTTCGGACGCTTTTGTCTTTTGAGTTCACATAACTCAGATATCTGACTTCTCAGGCAGTGTCCTTCTTCAAGCAGCCAAAGCTGATCAACATTCAGTTCCTTCGGCTGAATATACTTTTCACTGACGGGAGGAAGCTGCTTGCTGTAATAAACCACAAAAGGCTCATTATAAAGCGGAATTTCGCGTATGGCATCCTGTCCAAGAGGAGTCGCCAGGATTCCGGCATCAATCGTGTTCGATTTCAACTGATTGACAATTTCACTTGTCGTCAGCTCATTGATTGTGATCCGGAGGCGCGGATAGGAAATGAGCATATCCTGCAAAAACAGTGGCAGCAGATACGGAGCCACGGTAGGAATTACTCCCAGCCTGAGCTCTCCCTCTACCTGCTCACTCATTTCTCCGGCAAGGCGTTGCAAATGATCCACCTCTTCCAATACCCTGCGCGCCTGCGCGATAATTCGTTTTCCCGTTTCGGTCGGCATTACCGGGGACCGGCTCCGGTCAAACACTTTCACACCGAGTTCATCTTCAAAGCGGTTCACCATAGTGCTGAGCGTAGGCTGTGTGACATGACAGTGATCTGCAGCACGGGCGAAATGCCGGAAACGGTCAATGGCTAAAATGTAGGTTAACTGCTGAATATTCATATATATAGGCGAATTGGTTGCGAATATCCGATAAATCCTGTCAATGGAAATATAAATAATATCATAAGAATTCAATATTAAGATTCAAGTTTAATTTACATCCAGTCTGCATTTTACGCTATGAAGCATTTCACAGTCTCGGTATTACATACAGTCGCTATTTCACACCGTCAGCATTTCATTGATTTGTATGCGCTCTTTTTTAAATAACAGGATCCGGTTATAGGAAAAAAAATTGTCATATTGCTCGCCAGCACACTTACGGTCATGGCCGGTGCCACAATAGGACCGGTCCTTCCGCTGATGACCGAAGTTTTTGCCGATACACCCAATGCAGATTTTCTGACACGGCTGATCTTAACCATGCCGGCTCTGTTCATTGTCATAGCCTCGCCCTTCTGCGGCTGGCTTACCGACCGGTACGGACGAAAAAAACTCCTGATAGCAGGTGCCGTTTTATATGGCCTTTCCGGAACAGCCGGGGCATGGCTCGACAGCCTGACGGCCATACTCATCAGCCGGGCACTGCTTGGCATATCCGTTGCTTCCATTATGACCGTATGCATCACACTAATCGGTGATTACTACAGCGGATTCCAGCGGCAAAAAATCACCGGACTCCAAAGTGCATTTATGGCATTCGGGGGAGTTGTATTTATTTCTGCCGGGGGTATGCTTGCTGATATCAGCTGGCGTGCACCGTTCCTGATATACTCTTTCGCTCTCCTGCTTCTGCCGGCCATAATGCTGTTCATCAAAGAACCTGCACAGAAATCCGAAGTTGAAGTGAATGCTGATGCCGGCCGCGATACTTCATTTTCTCTGCTGAATGTTTCAGTCATCCTTGCGATGGCATTCCTCGGTATGGCCATGTTTTACATGATACCGGTCCACATACCCTTTTTAATCCACACTTTCGGAGATATCAGCAATACGGAGGTCGGACTTGCCCTTTCATCATTCGTTTTAACAGGTGCAATCGCAGCGCTCAACTATCAGCGCTTTCTCTATGTTATGTCCCACCAAAGTATTTACGTCCTGAGTTTCTTCTTACTGGGCATCGGATACATAATGATCTTTTTTTCCGACAGCTATGCAGGCATTTTCGCAGGATTGATCACCGGCGGTGCAGGTTCCGGACTTCTCAAACCAAACACTACCGTATGGATGCTGTCTGAAGCCCCGGATTATTTAAGAGGCCGGTTATCAGGGATGATAACCACAGCCGTTTTTTTGGGTCAGTTTCTTTCCCCCGTTCTAACGCGTCCACTTGTAGAAAATCTGTCAATCTCAGAAGCTTTTTTATTTGTCGGAGCTGGTGTTACCGCCATATCTGTTTCAGCTGCATTGTACCTGATGATCAGCAGACGGAGCTCTGGTACTGACCGGCATCAAAGGTCCATTTCAAACTGATCAGCTCCCTGCCCCGATTTCCTGAATCCCGCTTTTTCAAGGTATGCCCGGTGATCTTTGCTGACAGCCCTCGCCACCAGTTTGGTCAGACCCTGTTCCTTCAGAAAATCGCACCTCTCATTAAAGAGATATTTACTGATTTTGAAATCGCGGTAATTGGGAATAACGAAGTCAAGCTTGATGTTAAGAATACCGCTGTTATCAGGACTTCCGATCACAAGGCCGCCGGGAACCATATCCCGCAGCACAAAAATACATATATCTTCAGCACCGGGTTTCATGTCGAAATCCGGCTGAAATTTTTTTATTTCGTCCTGATAAAACGAAAGGAACGACTTCAGGTATTCACTTTCAGGCGACACCCTGAGCAGCCGGAAGTATTCCTTGTCGCCCAGCATTTTGCTCAGATAGTAAATATTGATGAGTACGATAAAACCATTCATGGCCGCCACGGGTATAGCGCCAATCAGTATCCCGTACAGGCAAAATGTGGCAGCACCGATCATGTTGATAATCCGAAGCCTGATAATGGCGCTCATCATCAGGGAAACAGCAATCAGGACAGATGCTACATATCCGATGATCTCATAAACAAGGTAGGTATCCATAAAAAAAAGCCGGTGATCATTCCCATTTATGGTGGAAATGATACCGGCAATTCTTCAAAAATAAAAGGACAAAAGAAGTTAAAAGGACTGTTTGAATGAGAAGGGTTATTTCATGGCCTTTTTAACTTCATTCCTCAGATCTTCGGCTTTTGATTTTCCCTTGTTGATGATATCTTCGGTGTCATCCAGGGCTGTTTCATATTTTTTCCGCATGGTTTTGACAAAGTCATCAAACTCTGATCTTACCATATCGGTGTACTCATCACTTTTCTTCGAGAGTTGCTTCCGCGTTCTTTCACCTTTGTCCGGAGCAAACAGGACACCGAGTACAGCTCCAATAAATGACCCTATAATCACACTTACCAGCATATTTAGTTTGCTCATATTCCCTCGCTGTTTTTTTCAAGTTACATTGTACTCTGTATAACGTGAGGTATTGGTGAATTGTTCCATATAAACTTATGTAGTAACGAATCTTCCGGAGATTTGATTGCCGCAGGCAGAATCGCAAGTAGAATAAAGAAACGGTTTGCAGCTCTTCAATGTTCTGTTTTGTATAATTTTCAATTCCCAAGCGAAGTATGTTATGACCGTTGATATTAACCGCCCTCTGCCCGACAAATTGCGCAATCAGATGTTACCGCACTGGTTTGATCCGGGCCTTTTCCCCTCACAAAATGAGCCTGTAAATCTGAGTGACAGTGAATGGAAAGAAAGGCTGACACCAGCCGAATATGAGGTGCTTCGTTCGCACGGAACAGAACCGCCGTTTAAGAATGAATACTTTCACAATGAAGAGGAAGGTGTATATCTGTGCCGCGGATGCTCAAATCCTCTGTTCTCATCAGCTGCCAAGTTCCGGTCAAGCTCCGGATGGCCCAGTTTTTTCGCACCTGTCTCACAGGAAAGAATCGGCACCGAGTCTGACCATCGTCTTCTGATGGAACGTACTGAAGTTCATTGTGCCCGATGCGGCGGACATCTCGGTCATGTTTTCGAGGACGGCCCGGAGCCGACTGGTTTGCGCTACTGCCTCAATTCACCGTCGCTGCGGTTTATTGATGAAGAAGCACACCGAAAGATTGCCGGCGGCAGAGAGCATGAACTTGATTTTGAGCTGCACAAATAGGCGGTCTTGAAGTGTGCTTATTGCAGCAATTTTCTAATCATCCGTTCAGATAATGTGGAAATTTGGCTGACCCGTACGACATATATCCGGCTAATCGTAAAGCAAATACGGCCTGCGCATTTCCGAGAACTCAGCAACATCCTCGTTCCAGCTTTCAATGATTTCATCAGCCGGAACCCCTTCCCGGATCATTTCCTGCACAAATTCGTTTCCGGCGCGGACCGGCATACCTCTGGGGTGAAAAAACTCCTCCTTATGCTCTTCCGGCAACAGATCGTAAAATACCTGCAAAATATGAATACCGGCAGCTACCGGCCACACAGCATCGTATCCGGTCACCTCAATCCGCACCCCATGCACATCTTCACCCTCAAGCTTGGGCTCACGTGACATGCCGGGAATACTTTCAGGGGTAAATGTAACCGGGTGGAAATTCAGTCCGCTCAGATACGATTCCCGATGCCTGTCCGGTTCTTCGTTATCATAACCGGTTCCGCTTTCCGGGGATTGTGACCGACGATTCAGTTCATCTGCGACTTTTTCTGCATCCACATGCGGGCTGCCGACTTTCAGGAACGGCTCGTATGTTCCTCTTCCCTCACTTGCCGGGGTACCTTCAAACAAGCATGTACCGGGGTATATGACAGCTGTTTCAAAATCGGGAATATTAGGACTGGGCGGAATCCACTCCAGCCCGGTATCATCCCAAAGCATATCCCGGTTCCACCCGTTCAGCTCAATAACATGCAGATCCAGATCTTCGATATCGTCATGCCATCCCTGATCGTGGATCATCAGTGCGAGTTCTCCGACGGTCATCCCGTGTGTCACGGGTGTGGGATAGAGTCCGATTCCGGAGGTAAACTCGTCTTTTCTGATATGGCCTTCAATTCTGGTTCCTCCTATGGGATTCGGGCGGTCGAGAACCAGATACGGAATTCCCGCTTCAACTGCTGACCGCATGGCACGCCCCATGGTCGCCGGATAGGTGTAAAACCGGGTACCCACATCCTGGATATCAAATACAAGAACATCGACGTCTTCCAGCATTTCGGGTGTCGGCCGGCGGGTTTCACCATAAAGGCTGTAAACAGGAATTCCTGTTTCTTCATCAATGTCATCATCAACAGGCTCGCCGGCATCTGCCGTACCGCGGATTCCGTGTTCGGGTCCGAATAAAGCCGTTACTTCAACATCATCCTTTTCATGGAGCAGATCAACAATGTGCTGTTCACCGACTACAGCGCTGTGGTTGGTGATGATTCCGAGACGCTGGTTTTCTATCAGGTCAAAATAATCATTGAGCAGACGTTCCGCACCAACAGCTACCGCGCCGGTTTGCTGATCTTCCGACCCCGTGTGATGCCGGTTTGCGTCAGGATCTTCAGTGGTGCATGCTGAAAACAGTGCCAGCGTAACAGCCATTATCATGCCAATGGTAAAATGTCCCTGCATTATATGTAAGATTTAGTCCGGATTTGTATGCAACTATTTCAAATGCTGCAGCAAAATAGCTAAAAATCAGACAAGACGCTTTATTGCGTTTTCGACAGGGATATCACCGGAAACGACATCCCATTGGTGTCCGATGGTTCCTTGATTTTCAAGAACCTCGGCAACCACTGTGGCCACATCAGCACGTGGAATCTCGCCCGACTCAAGATCGGGGCCAAGCGTGACACGACCGGCAGGAAGATCGTCAGTAAGTCTTCCGGGTCTGATAATCGTATAATCAAGTCCGCTTTCACGCAGGGCTTTGTCAGCCTGGGATTTGGCTTCCAGGTATGCCTGAAACACTTCGTTGCCGCGTGGCTCTTCGGCCTTCATGGCACTTATCATGACATAGCGCCTGATGCCCTTTTTTTTCGCCGCTTCAATGAGTTTCAGGGCACCGTCACGGTCAACACTCCACTTTCTCTCAGCTCCGCTTCCCGGTCCGGCACCGGCCGCAAATATCACGGCGTCCGCATCACCTACAGCCGGTGAAATGTCCTCCTCAGCTTCTACGTCGCAAACCACAGGCTTTGCCCCAGCCCGCTCAACTTCGGCAGCATGATCCGGGTTGCGGATGAGGCCGGTTATCTGGTTGCCATTGCTGCGAAGTATAGGGTGCAGCAACATGGCGATTTGGCCATGAGCGCCTAATACTGCCACTTTCATAATAATATCACCTCTTTAGTTCTTTATATAGTGTACAACTCTATTACATAATTCAACCTTTCAGATGCACATCAATGCTATCTAAAAGTATTGAATCCTGAATAAAACCAAAACCAGGAGGGTTTCTGTCAGGGAAGCTCGGTACTTCCCATCAGCCAGCGGTCGCACTCTCTTGCAACACCGCGGCCTTCATTAATGGCCCATACTATCAGACTCTGCCCGCGACGCATATCACCTGCGGCAAAGACGCCATCCACATTGGTCGTGTACACCTCATGCTCCGCTTTTGCATTTGAGCGCTCATCCTGCTCTACGCCGAGTTGTTCAAGTACAGGGTTTTCCGGACCAAGAAATCCCATGGACAGCAGTACAAGGTCGGCTTTCCAGACCTTCCCGGTTCCGGGGATCTCTTTAGGCGCCATCCTGCCGTTGTTGCCTTTCTCCCAGGTGATCTGAACCGTGTGCAGCTCCTTTACATTTCCCTGTCCGTCAGTGGTAAACTTTTTGGTCATTATCTCATATTGGCGCGGATCATCACCAAACTTCTTTTTGGCCTCTTCCTGACCATAATCGAGTCTGTAAATATTGGGCCAGCGCGGCCACGGATTGTGATCCGCACGGTCTTCAGGAGGCTGTGGCATAATTTCAAATTGTGTCACACTCTTGCACTGCTGGCGCAATGCTGTTCCGACACAATCGGTTCCGGTGTCTCCTCCCCCGATGACAATTACATTCTTGTCTTTTGCTGAAATGTAGTTTCCGTCTTCGTGCCCTGAATCGAGCAGACTCTTGGTATCCGCATGCAGATAATCCATGGCAAAATGGATGCCTTTCGAGTCCCGGCCGTCGATCGGAAGATCACGCGGACGGGTGGCACCGCCGGCCAGTATCACTGCGTCGAACCGGGATTTGAGTTCATCCGCCGGGATATCCTTGCCAATTTCTGTACTTGTCACAAATTCAATTCCTTCCTGCTCCAGAATGTCGACACGCCGCTTGACGATCCCCTTTTCAAGCTTCATGTTGGGGATTCCATAGGTAAGCAGTCCTCCGATGCGATCGGCACGCTCATAGACCGTAACATTGTGACCAACTTTGTTCAGCTGTGCGGCAGCAGCGAGTCCGGCCGGACCGGAACCGACGATTGCTATCTTCTTATCGGTGCGCTGATCGGGCGGCTCGGGCACAACCCACCCTTCTTCAAATCCCCGGTCAATGATAGCCTTTTCTATGCTTTTTATTGCCACTGGCGGCTCAATGATCCCGAGCACGCAGGACCCTTCGCACGGAGCCGGGCACACCCTTCCCGTAAACTCGGGAAAATTGTTTGTCTTGTGCAACCGGTGCAAAGCTTCCTTCCACTTGCCCCTGTAGACCAAATCGTTCCATTCGGGAATAAGGTTGTAGACCGGACAACCCATTGAGCCTTTGGCCGGGTCGTTTCCGGTCTGACAAAACGGAATTCCGCAATCCATGCATCGTGCGCCTTGTTCCCGGAGCTCCTGTTCGCCAAATGGTTCGCTGAACTCATCCCAGGAATGAATGCGGTCTTCCGGTTTTTTACCGGGGGCTTCTTTTCGTTCGAATTCCAGGAATCCAGTAGGTTTACCCATAATTATTCATCGTTAATCAGTAAATATCTGTTTCTGCTTGCGGATTAGCTTCCGGCCGAATTAGTTACCGGCAGCACGTGCCTTGTCACCCTTATTGATCTCGAAGGCTTCCATGATCGCATCATCTCCTTCCAGTCCACGCATTCCGGCTTCTCTGATGGCCTCATTCATTCGTTTGAAATCAATGGGATGCACTTTCACAAAATGGGGAACCACTTCGTCCCATTTGGCAAGCACTTTCCAGGCCCGGTTGCTGTCGGTGTAATCGGCATGTCTGCGGATCATACGCTTGACCTCCTCGATCTCATCGACATCCTCAAGCCGTTCAAGGTAGACCATCTCCTTGTTGCAGTTCTGCTCAAACCGGTTCTCCAGATCAAGGACATAGGCAATACCTCCCGACATACCGGCGGCAAAATTGCGGCCTGTCGGACCGAGCACCACAACCCTTCCTCCGGTCATGTACTCGCAGGCATGATCACCGACGGCTTCCACAACGGCACGCACACCACTGTTGCGAACACAGAACCGCTCACCTGCCATACCCCTGATATAAGCTTCCCCGCTGGTCGCTCCGTAAAAGGACACATTACCAACGATGATATTTTCTTCCGGCTTGAAACGGGCATTGGCATCAGGGTAAAGTATCAGCTTGCCCCCGGATAATCCCTTTCCGAAATAATCGTTGGCATCTCCTTCGAGCTCAAGCGTCATGCCCGGCGGCGTAAACGCACCAAAGCTCTGACCTGCCGAACCCCGGAAATTCAGTCTGATGGTGTCTTCGGCAAGTCCGTCACGACCGTGTTCCCTGGTAATCTCACTGCCAACTATCGTACCGACAACACGGTTGATATTCTGGATGGGCAGCCTGGCTTTAACCGGTTTCTTTTCCTTGATAGCCGGTTCGCAAATATCGAGAAGCGTCTGGATATCCATCGAGTTGTGCAGCCCATGATTCTGCTCCATGAACTTGCGGACTCCAATGTTTCTATCCACTTTTGGCCGGTGGAGTATTGCCGACAGATCGAGCGTTCTGGCTTTCCAGTGATCCGTTTTACGGGCTTTCAGCTTGTCCGAACGTCCGATCATCTCATCCATGGTACGGAAGCCGAGCCTGGCCATATGCTCACGGATATCCTGAGCTACGAATTTCATGAAATTGACCACATATTGAGGATCACCGGCATAATTGTGGCGCAGTTTCGGGTTTTGAGTTGCGACACCGACCGGACAGGTATCCATATGGCAAACCCGCATCATTATGCAGCCCAGTGTGATAAGTGCACTGGTCCCGAATCCGTACTCCTCGGCACCCAGCAGGGCGGCAACAACAATATCCCGCCCCGTTTTCACTTGGCCGTCGGTTTCCAGTACAACCCGGCTTCTGAGATTGTTCAGAACAAGGGTCTGATGGGTTTCCGCCAGACCAAGCTCCCAGGGCAATCCGGCATGTTTGATACTGGTTTGAGGTGATGCGCCGGTTCCGCCATCCTGACCGCTGATCAGAATGACATCCGCCTTGGCCTTCGATACACCCGCAGCGATGGTACCCACGCCCGCAAGTGATACCAGTTTCACATTGATGCGGGCATTTTGATTGGCGTTTTTAAGGTCATGGATCAGCTGCGCCAGATCCTCAATGGAATAGATATCATGATGGGGCGGAGGCGATATAAGCCCGACACCCGGGGTAGAATACCGGACCTTGGCAATCCAGGGATACACTTTCCGGCCGGGAAGCTCTCCCCCCTCACCGGGCTTGGCACCCTGGGCCATTTTGATCTGAATCTCTTCAGACTGGGTCAGATATTCACTTGTGACTCCAAACCTTCCGGATGCCACCTGTTTGATGGAGCTTCTGCGGGAATCCCCGTTCGGATCGGGTGTGTACCGCCGCGGGTCTTCCCCGCCTTCACCGGTGTTGCTTTTCCCGCCGATACGGTTCATGGCAATTGCCAGGGCTTCATGAGTCTCCTCACTGATGGATCCGTACGACATGGCCCCGGTTTTGAATCTTTTGCAAATCGATTCAACCGGCTCCACCTCTTCAATGGGCACCGGATCCCTGGCATATTTGAAATCAAGCATGTGACGCAGCGTAGGCGGGGGATCCTGCTGGTCATCAAGAAGCTTGGTATAGTCCTTGTACAGTTTGTAGTCATTGATTTTGCTTGCAAACTGAAGCGTGTGCACCGTTTCCGGATTGTACATATGGTACTCACTGTTTTTCCGCCACTTGTACTGTCCGCCCTCATCCAGCACCTGTCCGTTCACCCGCACTTTCGGGTAGGCCTTGCGATGTCTCATCTGCGCCTCTTCGGCGATGATATCCAGGTCGATGCCGCCGATGCGCGAGTTCGTCCAGGTGAAGTAGGTGTCAATCACATCAGAGGATATGCCCAGCGCCTCAAAAATCTGTGCTCCGCGATACGATTTAATCGTCGATATACCCATCTTGGACATAACTTTGACAACTCCCTTCACAACGGCTTTGTTGTATCCTTTCACAGCCCGCTCGTAGTCCATGTCCTCAAGGAGGCCTTCCCTGATTAAATCGTGCAGGCTTTCATAGGCCATATATGGATTTACAGCATCGACTCCATATCCCAACAAGGTACAGAAATGGTGCACCTCACGAGGCTCGCCCGACTCCAGTACAATGCCCACTTCGGTCCGTTTTCCCGTGCGGATAAGATGGTGATGCAGTCCGGAAACCGCCAGAAGTGCCGGAATGGGTGTGTGGTCCTTGTCGAACTTGCGGTCCGAGAGAATCAGGATATTCACACCGCTCTCAATAGCCTTGTCGGCAGCAGAAAAAAGATTGTCAAGAGCCTTTTTCAGTCCCTTTCCACCGCTTTCCGCTTGGAAAAGGATCGGAAGGGTTTCGTTTTTGAACCCGTCCACGACCAGGTTTTTGAGCTGTTTCAGCTCTTCGGAAGTGATAACCGGATTGTCGAGTTCTATCTGCCGGCAGCTGTGCGGGCCGGGATTCAGAATATTTCCCTGTGATCCTAAAAGGGTTTCCGTTGATGTAATCAGCTCCTCCCTGATGGGATCGATGGGAGGATTGGTCACCTGTGCAAAGAGCTGTTTGAAGTAGTTGTACAGCAGCTGCGGCTGTTTGGATAGCACCGCAATGGGTGCGTCATTTCCCATGGCGCCGACCGGCTGAAGCATCTTTTCGGCCATTGGTCCGACATTGATCCGCAGATCCTCATAGGTATAACCAAACACTTTTTGCCGGTGGACGACCTCTTCATGGGTGTGCTTCGGTTCCGGGTATTCCAGATCCTCGGTCACACTGTCAAAATGGATCAGGTTTTCATCCAGCCACTCCTGATAAGGGTGTTCGGAGGCGATCTGGTTTTTGATCTCATCATCACTGATGATGCGGCCCTCTTCGGTGTCGATCAGCAGCATGCGTCCGGGCTGCAGACGCTCCTTTTCCAGGACATCTTCCGGTTCGATGTCAAGCACACCCACTTCGGAAGCAAGAACGACCATATCATCGCGGGTCACGTAGTAGCGTGAGGGGCGGAGTCCGTTCCGGTCGAGATTGGCCCCGACGACCTTGCCGTCGGTAAATGCAACAGAAGCCGGACCGTCCCAGGGCTCCATCATGCAGCTGTGAAACTGGTAGAAGGCACGCTGAATGTCATTCATGCTTTCATGCTTTTCCCATGGCTCCGGGATCATCATCATCATGGCATGCGGCAGCGAGCGTCCTGTCAGAGACAGAAACTCCAGGCAGTTGTCAAACTTGGCGGAGTCACTGCCTTCCTCCTGGATAATCGGCAGCACTTTCTGCATATCATCCCCGAAAAGCTGTGACTCAAACTGTTTGCCGCGGGCGTGCATCCAGTTCTGGTTTCCCTGGACCGTGTTGATCTCACCGTTGTGAATCACATAGCGGTACGGATGCGCCAGTTTCCAGCTCGGGAATGTATTGGTACTGAAGCGGGAATGCACCAGAGCAATGGCGGATGTCATATCCGGATTGTTGAGGTCCGGGTAGTAAAGTTCAAGCTGGTTGGGCGTCAGCATCCCTTTGTAGACGACGGTCCGGGATGACAGACTGTTGACGTAGTAAAATTCCTTGTCGGCGTCACTCAGATCCGAGTGCTGGATGGCAAGCGTGATGCGTCGGCGGATTATAAAAAGTTTGCGCTCGAAATCCAGTTCGGTTTTCATGGACGGATCACGTTCAACGAAAACCTGTCTCACCAGCGGCTCACAGTCAATTGCGGATTCACCAAGACTCGAGTTGTCGGTAGCCACTTTTCTCCACCCAAGGATGTTCAGCCCCTCTTCGGTGATCACTTTTTCGATGATCTTCTCACAGAATTTTCTCTGCTTACGTTCCGGCGGCAGGAAAAACATTCCCACACCGTAGTTGCCGAACTCCGGCAATTCAAATCCAAGTCCCTCACAGGATTTTCTGAAAAACTCGTGGGGAATCTGCATAAGGATACCTGCGCCGTCACCGGTATTGGGCTCGGCTCCGGTTGCACCCCGGTGATCCAGATTCTTCAACACACGAATGGCATGTCTGACAATGTCATGAGAGGCTTTTCCCTTAATATTGACGACAAAACCGATACCACAGGCATCGTGTTCATTGGCGGGGTCATACAGCCCCTGTTTTTGCGGAAAAAGAGTTCCTTCTTGTTTCATTTATTCCCGATTTGAGTCAAAATCACAAATTTTGGATGGAGCCACGAATCCACCGCTATTGTTTTTTGTGGGTGGCACATCCTGTGCTTTCCATTTTTATTTCAGTGCCGTTGCAACAGTGTTTTGATCCGGATCATCCGGATATCTGCACAGGATTTTTAATGTTCAAACAGCTAATACATGTCTGTGGGTATCAATGCCTTTACATCATCCTCTGTTATCTGCGAATCAACAGTCCAACTGCTACAGAAGTTTGCAACGCCGAAACCAACATTTCACCAACCGATTCAACATATCATCCGGAGAGTACATCCGGATTCTTATTTTATTTCTACTTTTAAAGCAATGAATAATATTAATAAAAATCAGCACCTATACAAATTAAAATGATCACACATAGCCCCTAAACATTGTTTTTTCAGGTCTGTGGGATAAAAAAGCGCTAACAATAAAACAGATAAAAACTGACAGGCATTGTGATTGGCTGCTCCTGACCAGCAGAGAACTGGCCGGCTTTACTCATCCCCCTTGAGCAGCACATTTCCGAAGGCATTGTCTTTGGCTGCCAGGACAAGTACGGTAGTGGGAAGCCCCTCCAGGTTCTTTTGCATATTGAAATAATAGTCGGCGAACTTTTCTCCGGGTTCAGCCATGCCAAGAAATATCAGGTCGGCATCCTTGGAACTTTCTGCAAGAATATCCTGAAAGCGGCGACCTTCAGAGAGCAACACCATGGGCTTGGCGTCAATGCGGATGTTGCTGATGATCTGTTTGAGGTTGTTCTGAGCTTTAACCGCTCCCTGACGATCCTTGACCACCATCTTGATCCGCACCTCGGCATGCAGCCACCGGTGGCTGTTTTTCAGCAGATGAGCCAGAATCATCAGCAATCCGCCATTGCCCTGCAGACCGCCCCACCAGACATCAATAATTTTACGGTCACCAAACAGCAGATCCTTGTTGTCATGCACAATGACAACATTCCTGTTCAGGTTGTGAAACGTTTCAATCATCCTGCTGTAGCTGTCTATGGAAACTTCATTTTCCGTATCACCCATTACGATCGTATTGGGAACCAGTTCTCCGAGACCGTAGGATTCAACCAGACGTACCATACCCTTGTAAGGATCTCCTGCTGAAGTTACCCTGACAAGACACTGAATCCCTTTTTTTTCAAGAAATTCGCGTATCTGCTTCTCCATCGTCCTTTTCCGGTCAGCGGTAAGCTCATTGCTCTTAAGAATGGATGAAAGTGTAAGTATGCCCCGGTTAAGTGTCAGTGATGATGCAAACTCGATGAGATGAAACCGTTTTGTCGGCACTCCTGAAAACACCAGGGGATGCGGACGCCAGGTCTTTGCATCCTCTTCGGCTTTCATGCGCATAAGACCGGCACGGATCAGCGCCATCCATATGCCGCGTCTGATATCCCCCCAGGCGGATTTGATCTGGCGGCTGCGAAGCCACACAAATATAACAACTACGAAGATCAGGGCTATGACGGTCGCTCCGGCATTAATCAGAAACATTACCGCAACACATCCTACTGCACCGATAATGGAAAGACTCCAGTGAACATTGAACTTGGGTCTGAATGACGGACTTCTCAGCAGCCGCTCAATACCGGCCGTAACATTCAGTACTCCGTATGTTGTCAGAAAAAACATGGTCAGAATAGGCGCAATTACGTTCAGACTGCCAAAAAACACGGCAATCAACGCCACACACAGCGTGATCAGTGTCCCCACTCTTGGCAGATCATCACTTCCCTCTCCCCGGCCCAGCCAGCGCATCCAGCCCGGCAGCACCCCGTCCCTGGCAAGCGCCTGCAAGACTCTGGGAGCGCCCAGGATACTTCCAACCGCGCTGGAAAGTGTTGCACCCCAGACCCCGATCAAAATGGCGTCCCCCCACCAGGCCATTTCTCTCATGATAAGCGGGTTTTCGATCAGAGTATCGGCATCGGCGCGCTGTGCAAGCAACACAGGAAGTATCATGTAGATGAGATAACCGACACCGATAGCGGAAAATGTGCCCAGGGGAATGGACCGGGTTGGATTCTTGAGGTCGCCGGACATGTTCACGCCTGCCATAATCCCTGTAACAGCCGGAAAGAATACAGCAAATACCGTCCAGAAAGCCGCTGTTTCCCGGTCCCGGGCACCGGTCATCTCAATTTCGGAAGTCTCTACCGGGCCGCCAAGAACGAAGGATATGAGCGAGAGTGCAATGCCAAACATGATGAAATACTGAGCCCGTATGGCAACGCGGGCCGATATCAGGGCCAGTCCCGCTACAAAAATCGTTGTAACTATTCCGACTAAACGAATAGATAATTCCGGAAACACCCCGACCACACTTTCAGCAAAACCTACCGTGTACAGGGCAACAGAAAGCGCCTGGGCAAAATAGAGGGGAATTCCGATCGCTCCTCCGGATTCAATACCCAGCGATCTGCTGATCATGTAGTAGGCACCCCCGATACGCACTCTCTGGTCAGTTGCAATTGCGGCAATCGACATTGCCGTCAGAAATGTGATGGTTGTGGAGAGCGTAACAATGATCAGAGTGCCTGCCAGGCCTACATTGCCCACAACCCATCCGAACCGCAGGTACATGATCACCCCGAGGATGGTCAGCACTGACGGGGTAAAAACTCCGCCGAAGGTCCCCAGGCCGCTTTCAGCGGAAGGCAGGACCTGATCGTTTCCGGACTTGTTTTTGGAAAATGGTATCTGCAACTGCAGGTTATTTGTGATGGATGTGAAAGAGAGCGAATAAATCTACTAATTACACGGTATAATTTCCTGTAAAGATGATCAGCGAATGAAAATTACTATTCAAATCAACATGGCATTGCGACGGAAAGAGTTACCATGAAGAATCCTGAGACCAGGATGGAGCATGCCAATATGAATAATCATGACAATACGATGGAACATGCCACTCTGAAAGAGCATGAGACTACACGGCTGCGGACTGACTCATCCCTGCTCATCCAGCAGATGCTGCATGCGGGCGGCAAACAGTGCGGGACGGGCCATGGTCAGGATTACCGGATTTTTCCTTCCGTCAAGTATGACGCGAACCACAGCATCTTCGAGGGATAATACCACATCCAGAATACGATGCAAACGATAATCCCGGGACCCGTCGCCGACGATGAGTATTCTTTTATCTGTGAGGCATATGGTTCCCTCCATATCCGTTTCGTAACCGATGTACTTGTGCCGGATGCGGTCGATGGTTCGGGCTTGCTGGATTTTTTCCTTGAGCTGGCGTCCTTCAACGGCGGCGTAGCACTTCTCCCCCCTGGTCAGCCTGACCGGCGGATCGATTTCATCGGGAAACGATTCCGTTTCCTGCCGGATCTCCGCAAGAACCTTCAGGGTATCCATCTCCTCGGCGATCTGATCCTCACTGAGATTCAGCCGCTCAGCCAGCTCCCGCAGGTGACGTTCATCATCGGATGTGAGTTTGTGATCGCCTGCAAGTGACTCGAAACGACGCTGAAATAAAGCAACATGCAGCTCCTGCATTTCACTTTTACTCAAAACCGATTGCCTTTCAAACCGGTCAAGCAACTCTTCGGGTATGTGATCAGGCGTTTCCGCATACGCTTCATGCAGATGATAGCCCCCGTGAAAATCGATCCACTTACGATGACGCCCGTGTAAATCAGCCATTTTGCCGAGCAGTGCTGCAATCTGTTCTTCGGTCCGGTTTGCATCCGGACGGGATTTTTCGTGAGCTGATGCAACTTCATCAAGTATCTTTCTGAGGCTGGTCAGCAGACCGACAGCCTTCTGGTTCATCCGGTCCACTACCACATATCCGCCGGCACCACCCAGGGTGAGAAGAAATCCGGCAGCTACCAGACCGGTTCCGGTCCACCCGAAATATCCGCCGGCCAGTAACAGCAAACCGGGAACCATAACATACTTCAGCATCCATCCGGTTGATGGCAGATCCGGAGCAGGAAACGGATCCGGTTTCCTCAAACGAACCGGAGAAGGATACGTAACACCTGTATCCACAAAAATCTCCACGGAGCTGCCGGCAGCGGGCGGCTGTGACAGAGCAGGAGAGCCCTCCGGCTGATAATGATATTGCTGACCGGAATAACTGCCTGATGTTCTTCCTGAAGATATGCGGCGGTTTTTACGGGCATATTTGCGGTAATACAGGCCGCCGCGTCCGCCATGCACATAGGCACCTCGGGGACTCATACCCACCCGCGCGCCGGTGACCCCTCCGGAGACGCCGACCCCACCTTTGGAAAGGTTCAGACGAACCGGCCCCATGTTAAATCCCTTGCGAAGATAAAAAGCCATTTTGTTGTATTTCGTTATTGACTGGTCACCATTGCGGGAGTATGTTCTTTGGATTTTGAATTATGAACATAAAAATTGCATTCCTCATATGCACTGTTTCATGCATCCGATTGTGGTTTCTTCCCGAGGCTCATAAAGTGACAATCATTTTTGCAAATATTGAAAAAAGCTGACCCGGTCCTGAAACCCCGCGCCCGGCCCTGCGTATATCACATAACAAAATTTCACATGCCGGGGCATGATCCGGACACAGGTGCTTATCAGCATGGTAAAGACATTGCATTTGACCTACAATTCCAAACATTTAAAAAGATGAAGAAATTTAACGACACACAAAGACACTTTTTCACTACTGCAAATTGCGGAAATCCGACCTGCTTTTCCGGTCGGAGAAAACATATCTTTTTTTCTGCCGCCACTACCATAATATTGCTGCTGTCACTTATGACCGCCCCATCAGCCAAGTCGCAGGACATGCAGACCCTGTTTGACGGGGATGTAAAACACGGCGGATTTGGCGGGCCTGTTGTTCGTTTCGGCAGTATTGATAATGATCTGGCGGTTTGGGTTGGCGGACGCGGCGGCTGGATTATCAATTTTTCCAATCAGCACAGCATCTCGCTCGGAGGCGGCGGTTACGGTCTGGTGACCGAACACCAAATGCCGTTTCAGCCCGAAAATGGGGAAACTGAGCTTGCTGCCGCCGGTTATGGCGGATTTGAAGTGGAATACACCAATCAGACCTACCGTCTGCTGCATTTCACCACATCAACACTGATCGGCGCCGGAGGTCTGACAACCAGAACTACCGATCACGAATTTTCCGATTCAGATCCTGAGCCGTTCTTTGTACTCGAGCCAGGCGTGCATGCCGAAGTCAACATGACACATTTCTTCCGGATTGCCGCCGGACTGTCTTACCGGATCACCAGCGGAATCGACAAGGGTGGCTTCGGTGACAGTGACTTTTCCGGATTAAACGCAGCCATTACATTCAAGTTCGGGTCCTTCTGATTCAAGTTCGGGTCTTTTTAAAATTCGGGCTTATCCGCACCGGTACAACAACATCATCATACGCTTAATAATTACCTCATATGAAACATTTCCGGATTCCCCTACTGTTCATGACGCTGTTTCTCATCACCGTCAGTGCCGCTTCCGCACGACAGCAAACCCAGACCCTGTTCCGCTCAGACATCAGACACGGCGGCTTCGGACAGCTGACTTATGCTCTGACCCAGGTAAACGGCGAAACCGTATACATGTCCGGAACCCGTGGGGCATGGATTCTCAACCTGACCAGTGACCATGCACTGCATATCGGTCTGGCAGGCTACCGCACCAGGCCCGATGCAAGCGCTGTAAACTGGCCGCATGACGACATCCGGAAGCCGGATATCAGAACCAATTACGGCGGCTTCGAGCTGGAGTATGTAAACAGCTCCTACCGGCTGCTCCATTTCGGGACACAGCTGCTTGTTGGCTCGGGGACCGTTCGTTATGATGACGGGGATGTTGACCTCGAGAAGACCCGGGATGACTATTTTGTGG
This sequence comes from Natronogracilivirga saccharolytica, assembly GCF_017921895.1. Taxonomy (NCBI): domain Bacteria; kingdom Pseudomonadati; phylum Balneolota; class Balneolia; order Balneolales; family Cyclonatronaceae; genus Natronogracilivirga; species Natronogracilivirga saccharolytica. The sequence continues at coordinate 81,757 of NZ_JAFIDN010000013.1, read as the reverse complement.
TACAGCCGGGCGCCAATGTGTTTCTGAACGTGACCAGCTGGTTCCGGATCAGCGGAGGATTGTATTACAGGTATGCGTCCAACGTCAGCCTGGACGGCACCAGCGATTCAGACTTGTCCGGCCTGACAGGTATCATGGGTCTGCGATTCGGCCGGTTCTGATCTGCAATTTTGGTCTGCAGGCTTTGATTTACCTGATTGGGTTTATCTGGTTGGACCTACCTGTTCTGATCTACCGGTTCTGGCCTCCAGTTTTTGATTTGCTTTTTTAATCTACCTGATGTTCACCAGGTTTTCGTACACATCAAAGAGTTTGCTGAAGTGATCATCCATTGTCCCGATGGAATTCTGCGCAGCAACAGCACATGCTTCAACCATTTTGGGGCGGTCACGGTCCAGCATACGTATAATAGCATTAGAAAGCTCTGCGGGATTGCCGGGCTCATATGTCTCGGAATAATCCCGCGCCGCAAGATCGGCAGCACCGCCCCGTGAGGGAACGATAACGGGAAGACCGCTGCAAATCGCCTCTGCCACAACCAGTCCATAGGTTTCTGCCGCAGAACCATGTATAAAGTAGTCAGCACTTGACAAGGCCTCGGCCAGTTCTTCGCGGTTGGCTGTGAACCCCATCAGCTTGATATGTCCGACCCCGCGCGCCTGTCTTTTTACCATCCATCGAAAAGGTCCGTCTCCAAACAGTACAAGACCCATTTTTCTTTGAAGGGATGCCTGCCGGAATCCTTGAAATACCGTGCCAAGGCGTTTTTCCGGATGATGGCGGCTGATCCCGATAAGCAACGCGGCATCATCGGGAAGGCCAAGATCGGCCAGAAGCTTCTTACGGATCTTCGGATTCCGCCTTTTGGGCGATGAAAATTTTTTGTCAATGCCGAATGGTACTGCGATCGGATTCTTGATACCGAACACACTGAGCCGGTCGGCCAGCCAGTCACCGCTGACGATGGTCGCATCGTAACGCTTGCTAAGACGTTTGAGATACTTCCAGTAGAACAGAAACAGCTTGTCTACCCGCGAATAATTCATCAGCTTGCCCAGAAAGGTATGGGGATAGACGGCTACGGGGTCCTGATGGAAAATAAACGATTTTACGGCATCCCCTTTCCAGCGTGCGGCAAACCATCCGCCCGACCATGGTGATGATCCTTCCACTACATCAGGCTTTTCCCTGTCCAGGATCTCGTGAACCATTTTTTCCCGCCAGAGCACATAATACCTTCGGTCCACCGGCAGAGAAGGTCCCGGCACCCAGATGATGCGTCCGCCAAAACGCTCCTCTTCTCCTGCCCGCGGTCCGGGGGCGACAACAACTATTTCATGGCCGGCCTTTTTGCCGGCTTGCAGCTTCTGGTTGATGTAGGTTTTTACACCGCCACCTTCGTCTGCATAAAATTCAGCGACATCAATAATCTTCATATAACGGATTTAAATCTGTCCCTGAAGTTATAGCAGATCGGTTTCATTTACAATTTCTAAACAGGAAATTATTCGGTTTCAGGCAGAACGGAGCTGCCGGTCGCATACCGCTTCCGCTTCAAGGATTTCAGCCCGGATATCCCGAGGTGATATAATTCCTCAGATCATTGATTTCGGATTTCTGTTCGTCAATAATGGCTTTTACTATGTCGCCGATGGATATCATACCTGTGACATTGCGTTTGTCATCGATGACGGGAAGGTGCCGGATTTTTTTCTCCGACATGATTCTCATGCATTCATGAAGCTCATAGTCTTCGGTTACACACATCACTTGCCGGGTCATAATGTCGCGGACCGGTGTATCTTTTGAATGCCGGCCCTTGAGTATGATCTTGTTGCGGTAGTCACGTTCCGATACAATACCGCACATGCTGCCCTGACACATAACGACAAGCGCCCCGATATTTTTGTCTGCCATCAGGGCGATGGCATCATAGACCATGGAATCATCGGGAACACTGATGACATCACTGCCTTTCTTGTTGAGAATATCCTTTATTTTCATTTCCAGCTCCTTTGTGAAATGAGATTGCCTGTTGCATGCGAGTCTCATCAGGTGATGCCATCACAGACCGCAGAAGCCGCAGAAAACAACTCCTGACGCGGACACAGCACACCACCTAAACAGTTCTAAAGATTACACTTACTGACATATTAAAGATTTTTCAGAAAGATACAACAAAAAGATTATTTCGGCCCAGGTGCGGCAAAGTTGGACATCCATTCCCGTACCTCATGATACCATTTTACCGAGTTGTTTGGCTTGAGAATCCAGTGGTTCTCATCGGGGAAATAGATCAGACGCGATTCGATGTCCCGGTGCTGCAGCGTCCGGAACAACTCAAATGCCTGTCCGACCGGGACCCTGTAATCCAGCTGTCCATGGATAATCAGAGCCGGAGTGTCAAAGTTTTCAGCGTAATAATGAGGAGAAATCTCATCGTAAATATCGTGCTCCCAATAGTCTCCGAATCGTTCGGTATGCACGGCAAAATCGGCCGCCATCTGTGAGTACATGTTGTAGACCGGCGCATGAATCAGCAGCGTTTGAAACGGATGCTCTTTTCCGAGGAGAATACTTGAAAGGTAGCCGCCGTAACTGCCGCCGCCGGCAACCATGCGATCTTCATCAATCCATGGCTGTGCGGCAAACCAGTCCGCCGCTTTTCGGGTATCGGCATAGGGTTTGGTGATCCAGTCGGGGTTGATGGCGTCGGTGAAGTCCTGACCGAAACCGGATGATCCGTGGAAATTATGCCAGGCAGTCACATATCCCCAGGATGCAAATGTCTGGGCATTCCAGCGGAAGTGGAACCCGTCGGTTATGCCGCTGTGCGGACCACCATGAATCAGCAGAAAAAGCGGGTACTCCTTTTCCTCATCAAATCCGGGAGGATAGTGAACCCACATCTGGATTTCCTCACCATCATAACCTTCGTAGGTAACCGATTCGTACGTGCCCAGGTCCACATCTTCAAGAATATCGTCATTCAGGGAATCGAGTCTGCGCGTATTTCCATCAGCCGGATCAATGGTAACAAGACGAGGCGGGTACAGGAAACTCTGATTCAATCCCGCCAGCAGGCCTGTTTGCGAGACACTCAGTGACATGTAATCCGTTTGTGATGTTACCTGCCGCGGCTCACCGGATTCGGCATCGATTGCATAAACCCTCCGGGTTCCGGCATCATCAATAGCTCCGTAGAGCTCATTTCCGTTGGGAGCCCATACAAGTCCGTCGGCAGAGCGGTCCCAGTCGGATGTAAGTTCGCGATGAGTCTCCTCTTCCATGTCATAAAGCACAAGCCGCCGGGTGTCGGCATAAAAACCGGGAATCTGCTGACGGTTGTAGGCAAGAACAGCGCCATCCGGGCTGAACAACGGGCCGGAGTCCGGCGCATCGTTTTCCACGGTTATATTGGTCGCCTGATCGCTTCCCGGGACGATCAGATAGATGTCCATTTTGGGATCAGTATCGTCGCGGTTCGTATCGCTCACGAAAGCGACTTTGGACTCATCCGGAGTCACATCGTAACTTCCGGGTCCCTGGGTTGAACGCGGCAGCTCATGGCCGGAAGACAGCGTAACCGGCTCAACGTTATCGGCATCCACCAGGACGTTGCTGTTGCTGTGCCGGTTGCCGTTTTCCGCCTCTTCACGTTCCGAAAGCGTCTTTCTGTCAAGAATGCCCTTATCAACCGGTACGCGGAACACATGGGCCTGGCGCTCTTCGTCGAGCCAGTGGTCCCAGTGGCTGTAGGGCAGTTCGTTCCAGATGTGAGCCGAGACATGGGACTGTTCCTGCTGTTCGATTTCCTCTTTCATCTCATCCCAGCTTTTTTCGGGCCAGACGTTAGAAATGAAATAGATGTGGTCGCCGGCCCATTTCGGGGCCTGGATACCAGTCGGCAGCTCCATCAGACGACGGGCTTCACCCGGCTCACTGATTGGCAGCAGATACAGCTGACCGGCCTGGTCATCATCCCGGCGCGTGACAAATGCGAGCATGTCACCATCCGGACTGAAAACCGGCTGGCCATCGGCAGAACCGTGGCGGGTCAGCGGCCGTTCTGCAGACCCGTCAGCGGCAAACAGCCAGAGATCGGTGTGACTTTCGTCATCGTCCATGGTATACCGGGTTACCGGAGCAACAACCCATTCTCCGTCCGGCGAGACAACCGGCGTACCGATTCGTTTCATTTCCCACAGCACCTCTACGCTGAGCGGCTTGAAATCTTCGGAGTCATTAGTATCGTTTTGAGCAGTGGCCGCGTCGGTGGCAGCACAGGAAGAGACGCCGGCAAGTAAAAAAAGCGGTGCCAGTAGCAGAGCTGATATCTTGTTTCTCATGAAAGGATTTTTTTTGTGTAATGTTTGGCCCTATTCAGGGTTGTTTAAAATTTTATTTCCGGAAGTGGAATGAAATGAAGTGGAATAAGGAAATCACCAATCTGCCCTTTGATAGTATTCGCTGAGCTTGGACGGCTCCAAAGTATTTCTGTCAAATGTATTTAATTTATGCATCATATCAATGATATGCGGCATTTTTTAATTGTAAAACAAGCGGAACATATTGTGCCACGGTCGTGTTAAAAGACTGTATCCATTCACTTTAACTTATCAGCTATGAAACGACTCGTTCGATATACCGCTTTTTTTATTCCCCTGCTGGCAATTGCACTGCTTTTCGCAGGCAGTTCATGGTTTGCTACAGCGGATGGCAAGCATGACCATCACGAAGACAGCTGGATCAGCAACAGTCAGTATGCCGAATTGCGGGTCAGCAAGGTTGCCGGCGATCTGGAACATCCCTGGTCAATAGCGTTTCTTCCGGATGGCAATATGCTCGTTACCGAGCGACCCGGCAGGCTTCATCTTGTTGAAAACGGCAATTTTCATGAAATAGAAGGTCTGCCGGAAATCCATGCCAGAGGCCAGGGTGGTTTGCTTGAAGTTTCAGTGCATCCTGACTATGAATCAAACGGCTGGATTTATCTTACGTACTCCAAACCCAATGGCGACGATGAAACGGCAACCGCTCTGCACCGCGCGCGACTGGACGGCCGTTCACTTACAGATGCTGAAGATATATTTGTCCAGGATCGCTACTCAAGTCCCGGGCGCCACTATGGTTCCAAGCTGGCATGGACCAACGACGGTAAACTTTTAATGAGCATTGGTGATCGTGGCACAGAGCCCCCCAGAGCACAGGACCTCATGGATCATGCCGGCACGTTGCTCAGGCTCAACGACGACGGATCGGTTCCTTCCGACAATCCTTTCGTCGGGGATGATGACGCGCTTGACGAAATTTATTCATACGGACACCGCAATATACAGGGGCTGGTCGTCCATCCTGAAACCGGCCAGATCTGGGTTACAGAGCACGGTCCGCGCGGAGGTGATGAACTGAATCTTGTGGAAGCGGGTGAAAACTACGGATGGCCGACAGTAACGAGGGGTCTGGACTACAGAACGCAGGAAGATTTCCCCCATTCCGAGGCAAGAAGGATGGATGGAATCGTTGAACCTGTTTATGAGCTTCTTCCCACCCTTGCGCCATCCGGACTTGCACTGGTGACAAACGATCATTTTTCCAGTGTCTGGGAAGGCAACTTGTTTGCCGGGGGGCTTGCAGCGGAACGTATTCGCAGGCTTGTGACAGACAACCCTGATGGATTTTATGAAGTCATCCATGACGAGGAGTTGCTGCTGGAAGAACTCGGCCGTATCAGGGATATCAGGATTGGTCCCGATGACAATATGTATATTGTGACCGACCACAGTGACGGCGCTCTGTGGCGCGTTGAACCGGCAAACTGATTCAGCATATCAACCGGATTTGATTCACTATATATTTCACAGTTCAAAGCATCAGGATCGGTGACATCCTGATGCTTTTTTTTGAGATTGACATTCTGATGCGCTATTCATATATTGTTATATAAATATATATTTAAGTAACAATCGGAATACTATGATAAAGAACTTAATTCAGCGTCTGACACAAAACTGGCATCCCATGCGGTTCGTCGCTCTGGGACTTGGCCTCTTCCTGGCCTATGGCGGCCTCACGAGCAGCGAACCGGCACTGGGTCTTTTGTCGCTTTTTTTTCTGTTTCAGGCGGCTTTCAACACCGGCTGCATGGTCGGCCAATGTGCGGGAAACACATGCGCACGTGATGCTGTAAGTGCAAACGAGCAGAAGAAGCATGCAGAACCCTTTCAGTCCGGGCAAGGCACCGTTAAATCCAGAGAGTGATAGTTCCGGTTAAACTCAAAATTTTGGACAGATGGCAAACAATATCAGACAAAAAAGCTTTTCAGAAATCATTAAAGGGGATACTCCGGTTCTGGTGGACTTCTATGCTGACTGGTGTGCACCGTGCCGAATGATGCCGCCCATCCTGAAAGAACTGAAGCAGCGAATGGGTGAAGATATTCACATTTTGAAAATTGACACGGAAAAGAATCCGGATGTAGCAATACGCTATCAGGTCAGAGGCATCCCTACGCTTATTCTGTTTAAGGAAGGAAAGGTTTTGTGGCAGCAATCCGGAGTCATGCAGGCCCCTCAACTTGAAACCGCCATACGCAGCACGCTTGAAAAATTTGAAAACAGTGCGCGTGTCTGATGCAGAAGTGGGTTTATTCTGAGCAGATCACATTGGTTAACGATTGCCCCGGTGAATACTATTCCACCGAAACCGACGACTGATCCATAACGCAATCAGCAGAATGATACCCCCGAGAGCCAGACGGACCAGATCTGCATCACGGTTCCAGATCAGCAGATTGACAAGCAGCCCTGCCGGAATAAGCGCATTGTTCATGACAGCAAGTGTCCCTGCATCCACCCTGGTCGCCCCTGTGTTCCACAAAAAAAGTCCGACAGCCGAAGCCCCGAAACCCAGCCACAGCAAAACACCCCAGTGCTGCCACGTTTCAGGCATCATAGTGTAGTCTCCGAAAATCAGATACGCCGGCAGCATTACAATCAAAGCGCCGAGAAAAAAATACCCGAAAAACCGTACCGGAGGAATTTCTGAGGGATATCTGGCGATGAGATTCTTGTAGCCTACCTGTCCGGCGGCAAAGGAGGCATTGGATAATTGCAGCAACAAAAAACCGGTGATATAGCCGCTTGTTACACCGTCATAGCGTATCACTCCGGCGCCGGCCACGGCCAGGCATGCTGCCAGCAGCGCCGCAGGTGAAAACCTCCGGTTCAGGGCGTCATCAAACAGGGTTACGAACACCGGGGTCATGATGGTAAAAAGGAGTACTTCCGGGGCGGTCAGAAATTCGAAAGAGCGATAAAGGCACAAATAGGTCACCCCGAACTGAAGAGAACCAACGACAACAGTACCGGCAATCAGCTCCTTTCTTACTCCGGTCCATCGCGTCAGGGGAATGAAAATCAGACCTGCAAAAACCACCCTGGAGAGTACGGCAAAATCACTGTCTACCTGTCCGGCGAGATACTCATCGATCAGACTGAAAGAAAAAGCCCATAAAACAGTTACGAAGACGAGATAAGGCATGGTTCCAGGCTACAGCCAGCGGGGTGTTTTGTCGGCGTAATCTTTGTAGTCATCGCCAAATTTGGATATGAGCTGCCGCTCTTCGGGGATGATTTGAAATCGCGTCATATATCCGTAAAACGCCGGCATCATCATCAAAGCGATAAGGTCGGACAGAAATATGGCCCATGCGATGAGAACCAGGGAGAGTGAGAGATACATGGGATTTCTGGTATGGCGATACGGACCGGAAACCACCATTTGACCGGTATCCTGAGGTTTGTGTGCGTGAAGAGTTGTCTTTTCTTTTAAAAACAGGTGGAGACTGTAGCCCCCTGTCAAACCGGCAGTCACCGTCAGAAATATGGTGATGGGTATGCGAAATGGAATATCCACATCAAAAACGGGAAAATAGACGGCAATACCCCACATGGCTGCGGCAAAAAAACCAAAAATTACGACGGGTGGTACCTTAAGTTCCAGAATATGCGGTTGTTTTACTTCGGGACCCTGCGGTCCCGGCTCATGCGGAAACGGATGGTTTTGTTCTTCTGCCATACTGCCTGATTATCTGAATATTTTCGGTGGCCGTTTGGATGAAACGGGTATGCAATTGATTTCAGGTGCGAAACTGATGCAACATACACCGGGGCCACTTTGCCGTCCGGTCGCCCAATATAACAGGAACACGGAAATATCGGGTTACCAAAAATAAAAAAGGCAGGCACCATAAACCACGATGCCCGCCTTTGGCAAGATCTTCATGACTTTCCGGATATACCGCAAGCCAGCAATCTACAGGTCTGCAAAGCGGATAGTATAATCGTCACGAATTTCCACAAGTTCGCCCCGGAGTGTGCCTCCCTGCCCGAGGGCCTTGTATTCAAATTTTACGAGTTCACCGGGTACATCTTTCGTGACCCACCAGCGGAACTCATAATTTTCATCCTCCTCAAGTTCATCCTCATACTCTTCATGATCTGCCGGATTGAAATAAAGCAGATCAGTATCATACGATGTGGTACCGATGGTTATAGTTTCGGTACCCTCCCTGAACTCGCTCCACTCTTCGGTGAAGTAGTAGTTGGTATGATAGCCAACTTCTGCAATTGAGGCGTCTCCCTCTTCGGCTTCGGCTATCTCCTGCTCGTCATAGGCAAACTGATGATAGCGGATATCCTCCCTTTCCGGATCCCTGATGTACATTTCACGTGCCTGCAGGTCGGGTCCCAGCAGGATTTCATATTCCACCGGCTCCATCTCTTCAGCGTGGAATTTGAGATACCACCACATGGTGCCGTCATCGTTGCGTTTCAAGAGTGCACGCTCAGCGGTAAAGGAAGAAGTTTCTTCCTGGTCGATGGACTCAACCCGCCAGGTTGCACCCTGGCCTTCTTCAAAGGCATCCGGATCAAAACCATATCCACCGAGGAAAAAGGTTTGAGTATAGGCAAGCTGATACATCATGACGTCGGTATAGCCGGCCATGCGGCTTCCCAGTTCCCGGTCGACAGCCTCGCTTACGGCATCATCAATCGCACCCCTGACAGCCTCTTCATAAACAGAACAACCACCGGTACCAAAAAGCACGGCCAATACCGGAACGAGTATTAGTTTCATCAGTGTATTGCTGCCTGGTCTTCGCAGGCACATTTCCGTTTTCATTGCTAACTCCACTTTTATATTGTTCAATTTTTTAAAACAGTTCCGAAATATACATCTATGCAATCAATGCAGGTGGCTCAAAAAGTGATTCTTTTGAATAAAACAATAGCAGCAGGCAGAAAACATGCTGTCATTTTTTTACATAACCTTACCACCATTTCCGGTAGTATAACGCTTTCCGTCTACATTTACATGACTAAGATATATGTCTTAAGTTATTAATAACTAAACCGGATCTCACATCCGGACGAAATTCCACCCCACTCCGCAAAAGCCTTGAAAAAAACATGTATGTTAAAGAGTGTCAACGTTTTGTTATAATATGTTAAATAGCCGTATCGGGTTTGACTAACCACTCGTAAATGCAAATATTCCGGTACATCTGAATCATTCAGGGACAAAATATTGCATCCCAGACATGACATAACATGCATGTAGGATGCAGTAATCTTCAATCCCGAAGAACCAAAAATAAAACGGAGATATATTTTATGCTTAAAAGAAGTATACCATTTCTTGCCATTACCATCATACTGCCATTGCTGGCTATGGGACAAGAAGCCACCGAGTGGCAATTTGAACGACATGTACCTTCAGACACATCTGTCGCAAATACCCATGGGTTGACATTTGATGGTGAAGACAAACTCTGGACCGGCGGGTACTATCAGACCACTGATGAGGACGGCAATCCTGCCCGCGCTCTGGAGTGCTTTGAAGCCGATCTTGAAACACCTTGTGACTTTTCACCTGTCTACGGCGTAGAGCATGCCGACTCTACCCTTCGGTTTGGTATGATAACCGGTGTTGCAAGTGACCCCAACGGCGACGTTCTGATTACCATGCACGGAAATATCTACGAGGCAGATGATGATTTCACACTTGACGTAGCTACATCCTTTATTGTCCGTATTGATCACCAGACCGGTGAAGGCCTTGATGTGGCTGAAATTACTGACATGCGCGATGACGATAACTCCCATGCTCATCAACTGGCGGCCGACGAAAACGGATACATCTATTACTCAGCTGTATTCGGTGGTGCGCCCATCCATATCGTTGACGAAAACTTCAACGAAGTGGGACAGGCTACTGCCAACAGGGAAGATTTTGCCCGTGATATAGCCGTTAATGCTGACGGAAGCAAAATTTACCAGCCAACTGACGGCCCCACCATTCAGGTGTACGAAGGTGACCCCTTTGGCGGATACGAACTGGCAGACACCACGACATTTGCAGACATGGACCCGGGTGCTGTCAGCGTATGCCCTGCAACCGGCATGCTGCACGCATCGGCATCAGGCTCCGGATGGGATCCGCTGAACGATCCTGAAGTATGGAACACCAACTCCATTTACAGCTTTGATCCGACCGCCGGTTATGCCGTTTCTGACGAAGTATCCTGGGACTTCGGTGATGGTGACGAGGAGTTCCATCCGCTTCGCGGACTTGCGATTTCTTCCGACGGTCAGACCATGGTAGCCGGTTCCTTTGGCGGACAAGGACTGCAGAAGTTCACTCGTGACGAGTTGCCTGAACCGACCGCCGGCGAAGAGTTCCGTGCCGAAACTCCGGAAGGATATGTTCTCGAGCAGAACTACCCCAACCCCTTCAACCCCGATACGCAAATCAGGTTTGAAATTCCTGAGTCCGGCATGGCCACTCTTAAGGTTTATGACATGCTTGGCCGTGAAGTCACCACTCTTGTAAACGAGCATATGGATGCCGGGCAGCATCAGGTAACTTTCGATGCTACCGGACTTGCATCCGGAACTTACATCTATCGTCTCGAAGTAGGCGGAGTGGAACTCACACGTCAGATGAGCTTTATCAAGTAATCCTGACTAAATCAAGTCTGCTTTGAATAGGTGAAGTATTAATACTCTCTTGTTATTTGTGATGCAAGCAGCACTTGAAGGCTGTCTCCCCATCGGGAGGCAGCCTTTTTTTTATTCAAAAATGAGTTCAGCAAGACCGGATTCATACCCTGCCTGCAAATTAAAACAGTACCTTCGCTCAAGAACTGCATTCGCTTTACATACAGGCCACAAGAAATGATCGCCGGCACGGCATCCCATTACCCTTAAGATGAAGTTTATTGATGATAGTAGATGGGCGAAAACAGAATGAGCGGAAAAAGCTCAGGTTTTCTCTTAATTTACCAGTTTCCCGGCATCCTGGTTTTTATCTGCCCTGAACCACTTCCGGTAAATCCAGAAGGCTGCAACCACCAGAAAAGCCAGTGATCCAAGCAAAGGAATAGCATGAACCGGTTCTGTTATGTAATGGAGCAATGAATGGCCATCCGATTCCCCGTGTCCCGGATGTGCCTGTACGCTATTTACGGCAATCAGCATTACAAGAGCCGCCACCATCGTATTCAGGATATAACTAAAAAAATTCATCTCGGTCCTCCGAGTTTTTTTTGATAATTGCCGGTTCACAGAATAATAAGCTTAATGACTTAATTTTCAAAGACAATTGGCCAACTGCTGAAACGGCTGCTGTTACACACCCGCAGTTGATCTGAGGTACTTGACAATCAATCCGCACGTTCATATATTTGTATTGAAATAAATATATATGTATATTTATACTGACATGTAGGTTGGAAGACAGCAATCAGCGGCCTTCCTGAAATTAACTGAAATCAATAAACAACAATATTATGAACAGACTGATTATCGGATTCATTGTAGTAGCCATGCTCGGCTGGGTAGCCAGTGCCATTTTAACCGCTGTCCACTTCTGGGCCATTCCGCTGATACCCGCAGATGCAAACCTGCCGGGAAGTATGAAAGTAATAACCAGTCAGTGGGCATACATTGGTCCCATTCCATTGGCTACCGTAGGAGCTGTCTATTACATCGTGATGATAGCCATGGGTGCGCTTTGGCTGCAGACAAAAAATGAAACCATCGAGCGGTTGCTGCTTCCGGTAACCGGGTTCGGATTTCTGGCATCACTCGGATTTGTTTATCTGCAGATTGGTGTCATCGGAGCGATCTGCCCGTTTTGCATGATGTCGGCAGCAGCAACAACCGTACTCTTCGGTATTGAGCTTTACATCAAATACCGCGGAGGTGCAGCTTCCACCCCATCGCTTGAGAGTACCAAAGTCTGGCCTGCTGTATTTGCTACAACCATGCTGCTCACAATTTTTGCAATGTGGACACTTACTGTGCTTCCGCTTCCGGGATCAGGTGCATAACCCGCGCGCACTGATCATCCGGTCAAACGCCTCAAATATAAAAGACGGCTGCCAGATCTTTTCTTTACGATCCGGGCACCCGTCTTTTTTTTTATTCTTTTGCAGGATCAGCTTGGCAGAACAAGCTGAAACGGCAACTCAGAACCCGGGAGATGTTACTCTTCAAGTGTCATTTTGATCGTTCCCCCTCCCATTTGTGCCGGCATACGGTCTTCCACCGTCAGAATAACCCCGTCGTTGGTGACCACATAGTTTCGACCGCCCTGATGATCATCCAGGGCTTCAAATTCAACACGAACATGTTCATCTTCTTCTGATGCGACGGCCCGGACATGGCGGACATCCTGGGCATTGACATCAAAATACCGGATCAGAGAAGACTCCATATCTGATACAACCATGTGCCTGACAAAGAAATCGACATGCACTCCATCGGCATAAACAGGCGCGTCAATCGCTTCTTCCAGCTCCTGTTGCTGCCCTCCGGCTTCGATTTTCCCGGTCACCTTATCGGAGTGGTACTTCACCTCTACATTACTCATGGGTTGCTCCATAACTCTGCTGAGCGGGCGGAAAGTCTCCGGATCTGTCAGAAGTTCATCGCTCAGCTCTCCCATTTGTGATGTCATATCATCGCGGAGTCTGAGAATTTTTTCCCCGTCATCTGTCCGGATCAGTTCGGCTGTCCGCAGCAGATCCAGTTCCATCTCATTGCCCTGCACATCCATGACAACACGGTAGTTCAGCTCTGTGCCGTCAAAATCGCTTGCATCAAATTCAGGAAGATCGGCAGATTTTGCAGCTTCCAGTTCGGGCGATTCTTCCGGAAGTTCCACTTCGGCAACGTCCATAGTCATTTCATCGAGACGTTTGCGGTACTCTTCTTCCAGATCTTCCTGATAGCGTCCGCCAAGGTGTTCTGCAAAAAACCGTTCCATGGCATGAGTAAATGCCAGCCGGTTTTCCTGCCGCACAAAACCATGCCCCTCATCTTCAGCAACCAGGTATTCAACATCCCGCTCAAGGTCACGCATGGCAACAACAATCTGATCCGACTCGGCCTTGTCCACACGCGGATCGTTGGCACCCTGCACCACCATCAGGGGCGCCTTTATGTTTTCAGCTGAAAAGAGCGGCGACTGCTCCACAAGCCGGTTGTAATCTTCCGGATCATCCGGATCGCCTACTCTGGTGTGGAACATTTTCCGCATCGGTCCCCAGTAGGGAGGGATGGAATTGAGAAGTGTAATGATGTTCGATGGCCCTACAAATGAAATTCCGGCCGCATACAGTTCGGGAGTAAATGCGAGTCCGGCAAGTGTGGCATAACCGCCGTACGATCCGCCGAAGATGGCCACACGGTCGGGATCGGCAATGCCTTCATCAATCAGATATTTTACACCGTCGGTAATATCGTGCTGCATATATCCGGTGCCCCACTCCTTATTTCCGGCATTAAGAAATTCCTTGCCAAAACCGGTGGAACCACGGAAGTTGATCTGCAACACGGCATACCCCCTGTTGGCCAGAAACTGGGCGTAAGAATTGTATCCCCAGTAGTCACGTGCCCAGGGTCCGCCATGAGGATTGACCACCACAGGCAGCTCCCCGGCCTCTTTGCCCTTCGGAACCGTGAGATAACCCGGAATCTCCAGTCCGTCCCTTGCAGTAAAACGGATGGGCTTCATTTCGGCAAGATACTCTGACGGCAGATCGGGGCGTGACTGATAAAGCAATTCTTTTTGCCCGGACCGGCTGTCAAAATAGTAGACCGAGCCCGGATCCACATCACTTCCGACATGGAAAAGCCACTGATTTTCGTCGTGCGTCCGGGAAGTAAAGCTGATCTCGCCATCTCCCACTTTTTCGCGGAACTGCCCGAACAACTGCTCATAATCATCATCATGAAAATAGGTGCGACGCTTGTCCCCGACATAATAAGTAGCCAGCAGTTCATTGCTGATATCCGAAAATGTGGCACCGCCAAAATCTGCTTCGTCTTCCGGATCACGCTCAATAAACTCAGTCTCCCCTGTTTTTGTATCAAAAAGAACAAATTCCGAGAGATCCCGGTCACCCGTATTTGTGTTCATGTAAATATGGCGGCCGTCTTCATGATAGCGTACAGGCGAGAATGCCTCCTCGGGACCGGCTTCGTAGACTTTTTCAAAACCGTCATCGGTTATCATAAGCAACTCTGTCCCTCCGTCATGCGTTTGACGAATACCTGCACGCACTTCTGCTTCCCTGTCGGTTACCCAGCTTGCAATATCCTCTTTGTTCTCAATCAGAAGTTCCCGCTCTCCCGATTCGATATCAATATGATATACATCGTGCAGTGAAGGATCCCGGTCATTAATGCCTACGATCATTCGGTCGGGATGCGATCGTGGCACGGAGTAAATCTGTGCGCGAATGCCGTCAACCGGAGTCAGATTGGTTGCTTCCGGGACACCGGTTTCCTCATCCGGGTCTTCGTGAATATCAACCCGCCAGATATTATAATTTTCATCACCACCCTGATCCTGAACGTACAGTATATAGCGGCTGTCGTGGCTCCAGAAATAGCTGGTCACCGGCCGGGCGGTATCGGCGGTCAGAGGCCGCGCATCATCAAAATCGGCATCGCGTTCCTTAATCCAGATGTTCATGACATCATTGTACTGTTTCCTGAAGGTAATGTATTCGCCGTCCGGGGACAGCTGAGCTCCGGCGTATTCCGGATCACCAAAAAACAGATTTCGGTCTATAAGCGGCGGCGGCTCGGTTTCCATGGCGGGATCCTGCTGTGATTCCTCTAAAGGTCTGTCAGGC
The DNA here is from genome assembly GCF_017921895.1 of Natronogracilivirga saccharolytica. NCBI lineage: Bacteria > Pseudomonadati > Balneolota > Balneolia > Balneolales > Cyclonatronaceae > Natronogracilivirga > Natronogracilivirga saccharolytica. Next base: position 66,545 of record NZ_JAFIDN010000013.1, on the reverse strand, counting down.
GAACATCCGGAAATTATCGTTAAAAAGACCAGTGAGGTAATACATGTAAAAAAAACCGATTGAATTAATCGTGTCATGACAGAGATTTCGTTTGGCTGTGTCTTGGTTTCATTGAACATTTCATAAAAACGCATTTCATTCAAACTCGTCCTGGTACGCACAAAAAAACTAATGGTTTCACACAAAGGTGTACAGAGTCAGAAGTATCGGGACCGGGAAGTCATGCCTGTACAAGATATTTTATGATTACCAGACCGGAAACACCGGAAAAACGGCAATGGATAAAATACTGCGGACTTTATGTGATTAAAAATATTTAATCTGCATAAGATGAAAAAGCCAACGGTCTTACATTTTATTTTCCTAAATTTCAGAATAATAATTTATATGACAGTGATGATATGATCCTGAGGGTTTTCATTTTTTTCCTGTTTACGGGGTATGTTTTATTCTTCACCGCTTCCTTTTTTGGCACCGCTCATGCATATGATGGTGTCTCCGAAGACGAGGGGATAAACTATTTCAAAATTAAGCCGGCATGGTTCTGGAATCAGCCCGTCAACTGCGGAATGACTGCTGTGGGAATGACGATGCACTCGGAGCTGGCACCGGAACAATCCGTGAAGTTGGCATACGAAAAAAGTCTGGCAGCCTACCAGCGTCAGCAGGAGATTATTTATGGCAACAGAGAACCCGATGAGGAAGGACTCGCCGGATCAGCCTGGCAGGGAGCTGACCATATGGCCTATTATGACACAACCGGCTTGGAGAATCTGAAATCGAGCATAATTATTCTCGACCGTCAGATAGCAGGCGGTATTTCGATGGTTCTTTCCGGACCAGCGGCATGCAGCGAGAAACTCGAAGAGCACAGATTCATGACACCGGTGACCCATCGCCCCGAATGGGCAGATAACAAACCCGAAGAACCGGGCTACCTCTTTGCCGTGGGCACATCCAGAGCCTATGAACATACTATAAGCTCCTGGGAAAAAGCAGAGTCAGAAGCGCGGAAAAAACTCTCCGGACTGTTGCAGCGCCGGGCACTGGGCATGGGCCGTGGTGATCAAGACTCGGGAATCGAGCTGTTGTATTCAGATATGAACATTACACTTCAAAATGCCGTTGTGCTCGAAAGGTATTATGATCCTGACTCGGATCTTTACCTTGTTTTAATGCGCATGCCGGATCAGCAGCTGTGAAAAGCTTTTGACCTGAAAGTCTAAAAGCCTGCAGCTTCTCCATCCATACGCGGATCAGCCCCTCCTCTCCATCCGGATTTGCATTGTTTTGAATCCGTTCCGGAAGTATTCCTTTCCCGGGGAAAAAACGGCCGGATTGCCGAATTATCGTCAGTGCACTGCAGCAATACACGCTCGACGCCATGTACTCCGCTTTCAAGCGGTTTTATCCGGATATTATGTCCCAGGGTTTGCAGGTGATCAGCTGCTCCGGCCCAGGCCGATCCCTCCTCCAGTTCCAGAAACTCCCCCCGGTGCAGCATATTCGGCATGGCTATGGCCTGCTGAAGTGACAACTGCCAGTCCAGTACACCGACAAGAGTCTTCAGGACATAGCCGATGATGCGGGCGCCCCCACGCGAACCGATAATCAGGTTGAGCTCCCCGTCCTTGTCAAAAACCATGAATGGCGACATTGAGCTGCGCGGACGCTTGCCGGGTTCTGCAGCATTAGGTGAGCGAAATCCGTTCCGGTCCGGCGAAAAAGTAAAATCGGTGAGTTGATTATTAAGGAGGAATCCGTCGGGCATGATCCGGCTGCCAAACGGAGCTTCAATGGATGACGTCATCGATACCGCATTGCCGAAGCCATCAATAATCGTAAAATGGGACGTCCCCGTAGTTTCCTGCTCAAAAGAGACGCCGGGAAAAGGGTCATCCAGCACCGATTCTCTATCAATTTTTCCGGCCCATTCTGATAAATAGCCGGGATCGGTAAGTTGATTCACAGGAACATCCGTAAAATCAGGGTCACCGATGTATCTGGAGCGGTCTGCGAAGGCGATGCGGCTGGCTTCGGCAATTAAATGCAGTGCCTCCGGATCTCCCGGTTCATAAGAATCCATGGGAAAATGTTCCAGGATGCCAAGCATCTGAAGAATGGCGACGCCACCGGACGATGGCGGCGGCGGCCCGCAAAGAACCCAGTCCCGGTAACTTCCGCACAGTGCTTCCCGGGCATATGCCTCGTAGCTGCCTAAATCGGATTTGGACAGATCGCCCGGGCCGGGCCACCTGTTCGCAGCTGCATCGACCATGTTTCCGGCAAGCTCACCGGTGTAGAAATCGTCGATTCCATTCTCCGATATTTTGCGCAGCGTTTCAGCAAGCCTGCTGTTTTGCAGGACGGGCTGATCATCACCGGCCGGACGCGCAAAATGTTTTCTTGTATCCCGGAATAACCATAATGAAGGGTCATTTGCTATCTGGCGCTGAAGCCGCTGCGGCATGGGCAAACCTTCTTCTGCAAGATCAATGGCCGGATCGAACAAGCTGTCCCACGTCATGTTTCCGTGTTCTTTATGGGCCTTGTCCAGCATTGCGAGAACTCCCGGCACACCCACAGACAGCCCGGTGGGTACGGCCATCCAGAGCGGCATGGTCAGCGGACCGAATCTGAACCGGTCTTCTGAAGCTGTCATCGGGGCAGTTTCCCTGCCGTCGTACAAAACCAACTCTCCGCTGGAACCATCACGGTACAGCAGAAATCCGCCCCCACCGATTCCACTTTCGGGAGGCTCGACAACATTCAAGACCATCTGCACCGCTACTGCGGCATCCATGGCGTTCCCTCCGTTCCTGAGTATATCAAGTCCGGCAGAAACCGCCTCGGGATGAGCGGCTGAGATCATCGCAGAGTCAGCGATAACCGCCTCCTCTCCGGCAGCCTGCCAGTCAGGCTCCACTTCGTACGTTTCCATGCAGCCTGTAAGGAATGTCCCAAGCAGGCATATCGTTACAATTTTTACAATACGGTCAGCCCGGAATTTCCAGGTTGCATTGATTACATCAGAAACGGACCCGGAGCAGCACCGGGAGTAGCAGATTTGATACATGGGATAAAAAAGCGTGTGGAACAGGAAAATTTTCAAACGGATGGGAAAGCCGTTCTCATCTCTCCGGGAATATGAATATATTCCGTCATATTATGGATAAATCATATTTACAGCAACTTTACAATGAACACCGTGAAGCGGAAAGCTGTCCGTCACCGGTTCACGTAGTCGCTTTTTTTAACAGGCTTCTGGGGTTTTTATTCCCTGAATTCAGCAATTTCAGTTTTCAGCGCATGGAGGAGCTGGAGCAGCTCAACAAGGAACTGCAGGATGAGTTCTGCGGTATCCTGAAAAAATGTTCCGACTGCAAAAAGGCAGATGAGACGGCTGTTGTTGCTGAGTTCTGGAATGCTCTTCCGGGCATCAAAGATACCCTCGAGTTAGACATACAGGCCATGTATGAAGGGGATCCGGCGGCCAAAAGCCGGACCGAGGTCGTCCGGACCTATCCCGGATTCTATGCGATCACATCCTACAGAATTGCACACTTTCTGCATGGCAAAGGATATCTTCTGCTTGCAAGAATGATCACCGAAAATGCGCACAGTCACACCGGTATAGATATTCATCCGGGTGCCGTCATCGGTCGCCATTTCTGCATAGATCACGGAACCGGCATTGTTATCGGCGAAACGACGGTGATTGGTGATCATGTCAAGATCTACCAGGGAGTCACGCTCGGCGCCCTCAGTGTGCGCAAAGAGGATGCGGCCATAAAACGGCATCCGACCATCAAAGATCATTCGGTTATCTATGCAGGTGCCACCATTCTTGGCGGTGACACCGTGATCGGTGAACACAGTGTTATCGGAGGCAGTGTGTGGCTAACTGAAAGCGTCCCTCCATGGTCCAGAATCACCTATGTTGCCCGCCAGGAAAGCCGCAAGGCCAGCAGCCGCAAATCTGCGAACAATGATGTTACAGGCGGTGATTATTCATCGCCCTGAGACCGTTCACCACGGAACTTCCGGCCGGTTTTCGACTCAATTAACGTTCACCCAAGCCAAGTCACATTTTTTATGGCGCAACCATTGACACTTGAAGATCTTATCGGCAACACGCCCATTGTAAAGCTCCAGCATATACCGGAATCACCGGATGTTGAAATCTACTGCAAACTTGAAGGCCGCAACCCCGGAGGCAGCGTCAAGGACAGGGCTGCCTATGGCATGATCTCTGCCGCACTGGAGCGGGGTGATATCAGCCCCGGTGACAAGCTTGTGGAAGCAACAAGCGGCAACACGGGAATAGCACTGGCCATGATTGCCAGGCTGAAAAACCTGCACATGACGCTGATCATGCCGGAAAATTCAACGCAGGAGCGCATCCGGACCATGCGGGCCTACGGTGCGGAACTGATCCTGACCCCGGCTGAAAAAACCATCGAATATTCCCGCACCGTGGCGGAAGAGATGGGTCAGTCAGGCGAATATTATCTTTTGAACCAATTTGCAAATCCGGATAACTACCGGATGCACTACCGTACGACCGGACCGGAAATCTGGAGGGACACCGGTGGCCGGATCACACATTTTGTCTCCTCCATGGGAACCACCGGCACCATCATGGGAGTCTCAAGATACTTGAAAGAACAGAACCCCGGCGTCGGAATTGTCGGAGTCCAGCCTACCGAAGGATCGCAGATTCCCGGGATCAGAAGATGGTCCCCCGAATTCCTGCCGGAAATATTTGAGTCGGAACGTGTGGATCGCACTATTGACGTCAGCGAAAACGAGTCAGTAGAAATGACACGACGGATGGCGCGTGATGAAGGCATTTTTGCCGGCATGAGCAGCGGCGGCTGCCTCTCTGCAGCGGTCAGGCTGGCAAGGGAAATTGACAGCGGTGTCATCGTATGCATCACCTGCGATATCGGTGACCGGTACCTCAGCTCACCTCTCTTTGAAGATTCCGTTTCCTGATCGCGTAAATTCTTATATTTTATATTAACCGGTGAAAAAATTGCCGGAAATACTGTACAATGAGCATTGTTTGTTACAGTACGGTAATCTCACAGCAAAATATGATGATCACCTATAAACAGGGACAACATGTAATATGATTATGATGCTTATGCTACTACGAAAAGTACGCTCTTCTGCCTCAATTCTTGCTTTTTCCATTTTTATACTTACTCTGGCTCTGGCTGTACCGGGAAACAGCTACTCTGCCGATACCACACGGGTTGAAGTTGCACCCGGAGTATTCCATCATGAAATTGACGACCCGGACAAGCCACTGCGCATCATCGCGCTGGAAATCAACATCTCACGGCCGAATCTGAGTATCGGATCGGCGGTCGCCAATGATGAACTCGGAAGCAGCTTTGAAACTACCCAGAGTATGTCCCGGCGCTACGACAGTGATGATAAAGAGGCTATAGGAGCCATAAACGGAGATTATTTTGGGATAAGCGATCCGTCAAATCCCTATTCCTTTCTGAGCAATCTGATGATCAAGGACGATGAATATGTCATCGGAAAGTCCTACTCCAGAAGCCAGTTCGGATTCAAAACCGACGGCATGCCATTTGCCGATATGGTCAGCTTTGAAGGCAGTGCCTTTCTCCCCGGCGATGAGATTGTGGAACTGGATGGCGTCAACAGGCAAAGAGGAGAAGATCAGGCAATTGTGTTCAATCGTTATATTGGTGAACACACCCGGACCAATGAGCACGGAGTCGAACTGCTGCTTGACCCCGTTGATGAACCGGTTATCGGCGAACCTATGGAGTTCGAGGTGATTGAGATTGAATCGGGTGCCGGATCGATGGAAATCCCGGACTACGGCTACTATGTCCTGTCCGCACACGGTTCCAAGCGGGATATTGTGCAGGACCATGTGGAAGAGGGCGATATCATAAGTCTGGAGCTGGGAACCGATGTCAGCCGTGACGATATTTCCCATCTGATGGGTGGCGGTCCGCGCCTTATCACTGATGGCGAGTTCCCGACACAGTGGGATGGTCTGGAAAACTTTCAGACCCAGCACAACATGAACCGCCATCCCCGTACTGCTGTCGGTATGAGCAAAGACTCCACACGTATCTATCTCATGGTTGTCGAAGGACACCAGGATGCCAGCCGCGGTGCCACCATGGAAGAGACAGCACACTATATTCATGGCCTTGGTGCCTGGAATGCCGTAAACCTTGACGGGGGCGGCTCCAGTACGATTATCATTCAGGACTCGCTGGCCAACAGACCCAATGGCGGCAGCTGGCAGCGGCCTGTAGGCAATGCCCTCATCGCTTTTGCAGGTCCCTATGATTACGAGGATGAATTTGGCGGGATCGAAGTCACACCAAAAGAAAAGCTCGTCAAAAAGGGTGACAACTTCTCGATAGATGTCAGGGCTTTTAATGAGTGGGGCGAGGATGTGGAGTTTTCCATGGCTGACATCGAGTGGGAAGTCATCGACCTGGACGCCCAGTATGGACGTGGCGGGTTTCTGGCACAATCACTCGGCGAAGGGTACATTGTTGCCCACTACCAGGATGAATATACCGATACCACACATGTCAGAATTCTTGAAACGTTAGGACCATTCGAGATCACTGACTGGAAAGACTTGTATGAAATCAGGGATGATCCGGACTTTGATTATGTCCTTACAACTGACCTTGATCAAAACAGTGAGGGTTACGAGACCTACAATGTAGACCAGAGCTGGGTGCCAATCGGCGATTTTGATGACAATCCGTTTACCGGAACCCTTGACGGCAATGGATACAGTATAAGGGGTCTGAACATCGATGAGCCTGAAAGTGATTATCTTGGACTTTTTGCCTATATCGATGGTGCTGAAATCAGGAATCTGAATGTGACTGATGCAGATATTACCGGTCTTCGGCATCTCGGTCTTCTGGCCGGCCGCATCGACAACTCCAGCGTGTCCAACTGCCATGCAGAAGGTACTGTTTATGCAACCTCAACAGTCAATGTTGGAGGGCTGGCTGGTTCTGCAAGAGATAACAGTGAGATAAGGCAATGTTTTGCTGACGTTGATATAGAGGTGACGGAAGCTGACGCCGACAGACGAAATACCGGAGGTCTGGTGGGCTATTTGACAAACAATGCTGAAATCAGTAACAGCTATTCTTTGGGTATGGTTGCCGGCGGACGGCGCGTTGGCGGCCTTGTGGGCCTTTCCTCAAATGATGCCATTGTATCATATTCGTATTCTGCTGCAAGTGTTACTGCCACAGGTATTGATGGTGAAGACGATGATCTCGGAGGCCTGGTGGGGGCAAGTATAGCAGGTGCAACTGTTACAAATAGTTTCTGGGATATCGAAGCTTCCGGCACAGAAGCAAGTGACGGGGGTGATGGCTTGACCACAACCGAAATGCAATCGGGACAAACGTTCGTGGATGCCGGTTGGGATTTTGTCACGATCGATCAAGCGGAAGCTACATGGGGTATTAATCCGGATGAAAATCAGGGTTATCCCTTCCTGACATGGCAGGGATATAATCCGATTGCCGTAGAAGCAGAACGTGAGAGAGAAGTCACCGAAGACTTTAAACTCTCCCAGAACTACCCCAATCCGTTCAACCCGGACACCCGCATTCAGTATCAGCTCCCGGAGCAAACCCATGCCAGGCTTGTGGTCTATGATGTTCTTGGCCGGCCGGTCAAAGTGCTTGTAGATGAGGAGCAGCCTGCCGGCACCCATCAGGTCGTATTTGATGCCACACAACTTGCATCCGGCACATACATTTACGAACTCTCGGCCGGCTCTTTTGTCCAGAGGAGGACAATGACGCTGGTGAAATAGTCCCGAAGTGAATCTGCGGTCCGGGGCGCGGTCTCACCATCAGCCTTAATCTCTCACAAGGCGTCAGAACTATGATTCTGGCGCCTTTTTTTGTTTGAAATATCTTAGTGACAAATTCCTTATCTTTGTAAGCTTCGAATGCACGCGAATCTATTTGCGCGTATTCATTGTTTTTTAACCAAGCATGCAGCTCCCCCTCCAAATATGTCCAACAGACGTAAAATCAGAGAAACCGTTCTTCAGGCGATTTACGCTTCTCTCGTAGGTGACCACTCACTCGAGCACACCCTTCAAACCATCATCAAACCAGAATTGCGTGATGATGCCAAAGGTCTTGCTTTTGCCGAGAGCCTGTTCTTGCGGACCATGGACTCCAGGGAGCAGGCCGATGAAATCATCAGCAGGCACATTTCGAACTGGGAAATAAACAGGCTTGCTCTTGTGGACCGGATAATCCTTGAAATGGCCATTGCCGAGCTGATGCAGTTCGATGATATCCCGACCAAGGTCACCATCAATGAAGCCATAGATATCGCCAAAAGATTTTCAACCAGGGAGTCCGGAAGATTTGTAAATGGCATTCTGGATGCCGTTGTGGCATCGCTCAGGGAAGATAATCTGCTGAATAAAAAAGGGCGCGGACTTGTGGATCTGCCGGCACAAAAATCTCGATCAGGGCCAAAATACTCCAAGGGCGGTGATGCCGGTGCCACGGCTGATGATTCTGATAACATGGCTGATGATACTTCCACCGGAAAAGCTCATCGGACTATCCGTGCATCGTCAAAAAAACAGCGAATAAAACGTTCCGGCACCTCCGGGAAAAAATCAAATAACCTGTGAATTTATTCTTTGTGAACTTATCCGAAGTATTCACAGTCATTATATATGTGAATTTCTTCTGTCCGTATTCATAAAACCAGATATACCGGATGAAAAATGAGCACATAAAAAAGAACCATTACATTGCCATCGGCGATATTCACGGATGTGTGAACTCACTGGAAGCACTGCTGGAAAAAGTGTCCGGATACAATGACCGGACGTTCATTTTTATCGGTGATTATATAGACCGGGGGCCGGATTCCAGGAGTGTTATTGACCTTGTTATCGGGTTTTCAGAAGATCATGACTGCATTTTTCTCCGTGGCAACCATGAACAGATGTTTATGGATGCGCTGGAGACCGGAGACCACAATTTATGGCTGCTGAACGGCGGTGACCAGACCCTGAGCTCCTACAATGTTCACTATGCCGTAGAGCTGCCGTCAGAACATATTGAGTTTTTTGCCAAAACACCTCTCTGGCTGGACACTCCTCAATACTTCTTTATTCATGGCGGCCTTGATCCCAAACGATCCATCAAGGAACAATGTGACTCTCCGGATATAGAAGAATTCGGTATGTGGAGGCGCGATCATGTTGACAGTCCCGTGAAATGGGAAAAAACACTCGTTTTCGGTCATACACCATTCACTGAACCCCTGCATGAAGAGCGCAAAATCGGAATTGATACCGGATGTGTGTTCAGCCGGCAGGGTTACGGGCTGCTTACGGCTGTAATGCTGCCTGAGGAAACCTTTATCACACAACCCTGCCTTGACTGAATCATGCCCGGAACCGGATCAAATTATTCAGCTCCAAAACCAACCATTACACCATCATTATTCACCACTGTTTTCTGAAAACAACTGAAGAGTACGAGCATATCACATTATGAGTTTAAAATGCGGAATTGTGGGACTGCCCAACGTGGGTAAATCCAGCCTGTTCAACGCCCTCAGCAACGCCGGTGCAGAATCGGCAAACTTCCCATTCTGTACGATTGACCCCAACGTAGGCATCGTTCCTGTTCCTGACGAGCGGCTTGACCGGATTGCCGGACTGGTTCAGCCGAAAAACGTCACCCCGACCAGCATTGAGTTTGTCGACATAGCCGGCCTCGTAAAAGGGGCATCCGAAGGCAAGGGAAAAGGAAATGCTTTTCTGTCGCACATCAGGGAGGTAGATCTGATCATCCATGTGGTCAGATGCTTTGAAGATGATGACGTAACGCATGTTGAAGGCGGAATTGATCCCGTCCGGGACATCGGCATCATAGAAAGCGAACTGCTGTTCAAAGATCTTGAAACACTGGAGCGCCGCGAGGAGCGGATGAAAAAAATGGCGAAGTCGGGAGACAAAACCATCCAGAATCATGTTCATATTCTCGGCAATCTTCGGCAGCACATTGAAAAAGGAAACCCGGTCAGGTCATGGAAAGACTGGGACCCCTCCCACCCTGCTCTTCAGGAGCTGTTCATGCTTACCGCTAAAAAAGTGCTGTATCTGTGCAATGTTGACGAGGCAGATCTTCCGGACGGTGCCGGCAACGAACACGTCATGAAAGTTAAAGAACATGCCGCCTCCGAGGGCACCGATGCCCTGGCGGTATGCGCAAAAATTGAGGCCGAAATTGCGGAGCTCAATGACCAGGAGAAGGCCGAATTTCTGGCATCACTGAATTTGCGGGAATCCGGACTGAACAGGCTGATTTCAGCAGCATACCGCAAGCTGGGACTGATCACATTTTTTACCGCCGGCCCCAAGGAGGTCCGCGCCTGGACTGTGCCGGAAGGAACCAAAGCGCCTCAGGCCGCCGGTGTGATACACAGTGATTTCGAGCGGGGATTTATTCGGGCTGAAACCATTGCCTATCATGATTTTATTTCATACGGATCGGAATCTGCGGCACGAGAAGCCGGAAAAATGCGTTCTGAAGGACGTGGTTATACGGTAAAAGATGGTGATGTACTGCTGTTTCGCTTCAATGTGTAGCCGTAACGGCAGCCAGCCTTTTTCTATGAACCCTGATTTTCTGATATTGAAGCGTTTCTTATCTTCCGTTTTTAAAATGAACAAAACACGCATACATGGCTGAATCAACCAGCATAACTGATCAAAAGTTAACCTTTATTTTTCCCGACGGAAGCAGAAAGTCGTACGGATCCGGTGTGACCGGACTGGAAATTGCCAAATCGATATCCGGGCGGCTTGCGCGGGAGGCTCTTAGTATCACCCTCGACAATCAGGTTCTTGACCTGCACCGGCCACTGACAACAGGCGGGCACATCAAAATCAATACCTGGGATGACGAAGACGGAAAATTTGCTTTCTGGCATTCATCCGCCCATGTGCTGGCAGAAGCCGTGGAAGCCTTGTACCCCGGCGTGAAACTGGGTATTGGTCCGCCCATAGAGCAGGGATTTTATTACGATATCGATTTCGGCGACCGTCACGTCAGCAGCGAGGATCTGCCGAAGATAGAGGCCAAAATGCAAGAGCTGGCAAAGCAAAAAAACAGCTTTGAGCGTTTTGAAATACCGAAAGATGAAGCCATTCGCCATTACAAGGAAAAAAATGATCCCTACAAGCTGGATCTGCTCAAGGGGCTGGATGACGGTACGATTAGCTTCTACAAACAGGGCGAATTTACCGATCTCTGCCGGGGGCCGCACATTCCGGACACCGGCCCCATCAAAGCCATCAAGCTTTTGAGTACTGCCGGAGCCTACTGGCGCGGCGATAACGAAAGCAAGCAGCTGACACGGATTTACGGCATCAGCTTTCCAAAAAAGTCGATGCTCGATGCATTTTTGAATCAGCTTGAGGAGGCAAAAAAACGGGACCACAAGAAACTCGGCCCCCAGCTTGGTATTTACATGATCGACAGAATGGTGGGCAGCGGCCTGCCCCTGTGGCTTCCCAAAGGGACCACACTCCGCCGCACACTGGAGGCTTTTCTCCGGGAAGAACAGATACGGCGCGGATACGAGGAAGTGATCACCCCGCATATAGGAAATCTTGAGCTGTACCGCACATCGGGCCATTACCCTTACTACAAAGACTCCCAGTTTGCCCCGATGCAGGTGGATGACGAGGGCTATCTGCTCAAACCCATGAACTGTCCGCACCATCACCGCATTTATGATCACGAAATGAGAAGTTACCGTGATCTGCCGGTGCGGCTTGCCGAGTTCGGAACCGTTTACCGTTATGAGCAATCCGGTGAGCTCAACGGTTTGTCACGTGTACGGGGCTTCACCCAGGATGATGCCCATATCTATTGCACCAACGATCAGCTGAAAGGTGAAATCATACACTGCATCGAACTGACGCAGTTCGTATTCTCCACGTTTGACATGCCCGTTGATATCCGGTTATCATTCCGTGATGAAAACGATGAAAAATATGGCGGAGAGCGAAAACTTTGGGACCGCGCGCAGCGGGAGATCCGTGAAGCAGCCGATGAAATCGGCCTTGATTACAAAGTGGCTGATGGCGAGGCCAGTTTTTACGGACCCAAAATTGACTTTATCATTCATGACGCCCTGGGGAGAAAATGGCAACTGGGTACAGTGCAGGTCGATTACGTCATGCCCGAGCGGTTTAACCTCACTTATGTGGGGGCGGATAATCAAAAACACCGTCCGGTTATTATTCACCGCGCACCTTTTGGCTCCATGGAGCGTTTTACCAGTATTCTGATAGAACATTTTGCCGGGAACTTTCCCGTCTGGCTTAGTCCGCAACAGGCCATTATTATTCCGGTATCCGACCAGTTCAATGATCTTGCCGAATCCTATCGCCGGCAGCTTGCCGATGCCGGTATCAGGGTGGCTAGCGATCTTCGGGGTGAACAAATCGGAGCAAAAATCCGGAATGCGGAAACCAGAAAGATCCCCTATATGTTGATTGTTGGAGAAAAGGAACAGAAAAATCAAAGTGTTTCCGTCAGAAAGCACAAAAAAGGTGATATAGGAAGCTTTAATTTTTCAGAATTTCTTTCGATTATAAAAAAAGAGGTGGATGACAAGGTGCTGCCGGATGATAGTTAAGTTAATCCGGCATCATTTCGGGTATCCGTTTCCAGGATGTGCCCGGGAAGGGTACCGTCATCCTGAACCGTAACAAATAAAGGAGAAACAACCATCGGAAAACGATTCAAAAGCAACCCCGTTCGCAAGTCCGAACCCAAGGAACGTGTAAACGAGGCAATCAGGGCAGATGTGGTCCGTGTAATCAAGCCTGATAATGAGCATGCCATTATTCCTGTAGAGGAAGCACTGGAAATTGCATACAGTCACAACCTTGACCTGGTCGAGGTTGCTCCCAATGCAGATCCGCCCGTATGCAAAATCATGGATCACGGAAAGCACCTGTTTGAAAAGAAGAAAAAAGAGAAGGAAGCCAAGAAAAAGCAGCATGTTGTTGTGCTCAAGGAGCTTCGCTTTCGTCCCCAGACCGATGATCACGACTACGAATTCAAAAAACGTCACGCCGAATCATTTCTGAAAGAGGGCAACAAGGTGAAAGCGACCGTTCAGTTCAAAGGGCGTGACATAATTTACAGTGACCAGGGAAAACAGCTTCTTGACAGGCTCGCCGAGGATCTCGAAGAGCTTGGAAAAGTGGAAACACCTGCCAAACTTGAGGGCAAGCGCATGTCCATGGTCTTTTCACCAGCCAAAGGTGCCGGTTCATAGACAGCAGCCATGGGCGGAGGATGATGGAACACATCAAGTATATCATTGATGCTTTGGGTGTTTTTCACTATCTTTCATGCTTGCTAATTTTAACCAACTTTTTAGGGTTTGATATGCCTAAAATGAAATCCATAAGCGGCGCCAAAAAGCGTTTCAAGTTTACCGGAAGCGGTAAAATAAAGCGCCAGAAAGCGTTCGCAAGTCATATTCTTACGAAAAAGACACCAAAAAGGAAGCGGAATCTGCGGCAGACAACACTGGTTGACAAAACCGATGTGAACCGCGTACGTATCATGCTTCCGAATTCCTGATTTTTTTAACAACCTAAAACTGAACAAATGCCACGATCGACCAATAATGTGGCTTCCCGTCGCCGTCGCAAACGGATATTAGACCGTGCGAAAGGCTACTGGGGTGCAAGAAGCAAGGTCTACACCATCGCCAAGAACGCGGTGGATAAAGCCCTTCAGTACCAGTACCGCGACAGGAGAGTCCGCAAAAGAGAATTCCGAAAACTCTGGATCACACGTATCAACGCTGCAGCCAGACAAAACGGCACCACCTACTCCAAACTCATGGGTGCAATGAAATCCCGTGAAATGGAGATCAACCGGAAGGTACTTGCCGACCTCGCTGTGCATGATCCAAAGGCCTTCTCTGCTGTTGTTGAAACAGCGCAGAAGAAATCCTGACCCTGTTTTAATTCTGAAACCGGCAGTATCACTCAGGTGCTGCCGGTTTTTTTATGTTCAGGCAGGATACCTGCTACATCCATTTATCCCAAGTAAAAATGCCATCAAATACCGATATCGAAAAAATCCGCAAGGATCTTGAAGATGCCCGACTTGACTCTGAAGAAGCACTGGAAGCATTCCGGCTGAAATATCTTTCACGAAAAGGCATTATTACCGATCTGCTGGCCGGTATCGGAAAAGCAGCTCCGGAAGACCGCGCCCGGCTGGGCAAGGAACTCAATGCACTCAAACAGAAGGCAAAATCCCGGTTTGAAGAAGCAAAATCTGCCCTTGCCTCTGATACATCACGGACACTCACCGCATCCGATGACCCAAGCCTGCCTCCCCTGCCACTGCCGGTCGGTTCCGAACATCCCCTGTCCCAGACGATGAATGAAATCAAATCCATTTTCTACCGGCTCGGTTTTACGATCGCAGACGGTCCGGAACTGGAGGACGATTTCCACAACTTTACTGCTCTGAACTTTCCCCCCGAACATCCTGCCAGGGATATGCAGGACACCTTTTTCATCCGGAAGGATGAGCAGGACCCCGGCCGCGACCTTGTCCTTCGTACTCATACCTCCCCCGTGCAGATCCGCCTGATGAAAGAGCAGGCACCGCCGGTCCGTGCCATCATGCCCGGACGTGTCTATCGCAATGAGTCCATCACAGCCAAATCCTACTGCCTGTTTCACCAGGTTGAAGGACTGTATGTCGATAAAAATGTCAGCCTGGCTGATTTGAAACACACACTGATCACTTTTGCCTCCCACCTTTTCGGAAAGCAACTGAAGTACCGCATCCGGCCATCTTTTTTCCCGTTTACAGAACCCAGTCTTGAGATGGATATCTGGTGGGAAACAGACAACCGGCCGGGGCAGTGGATGGAAATTCTCGGGGCAGGCATGGTGCATCCCAACGTACTCAAGGCCGTTGATGTGGATCCGGAAAAATGGACCGGATTTGCCTTTGGGATGGGAGTCGAACGCATTACGATGTCCCGGTACGAGATCGATGACATCCGCCTGCTGTATGACAACGACCTCAGGTTTCTGGAACAGTTTCCGTAATTTACCCGGGATCTGTCAACTGATGGCTTGAACCGGATCGCTTGTCTGCATTATCAGAGCATCCCGATGCAATATCCGTGACCGGTCCGCAGCACTGCAGCACAGCGTGTTATCACATATGTGATGACATTATATCTGAATATCTGACGAAATAAACTGAGACTATATAACTGATGAAAATTTCGTATAACTGGCTTTCACAATACCTTTCAGAAATACCTGATCCTGAAGAGACCGCCGAACGGCTGACATTAACCGGCCTGGAGGTCGAGGAAACCGAATCAACAGGATCGGATTTTCAGGGAATTGTAGTGGGCGAAGTCCTGGAGGTCCAGCCTCATCCAGATGCAGACAAACTGGTTGTCTGTCATGTAGATACAGGTAATAAAGAGCCCAGTCAGATCGTGTGTGGTGCTCCGAATGTTGCTGCCGGTCAGAAAGTTCCGGTGGCTACTGTCGGGGCTGTGCTGCCGAAACCTCTTCCCGACGGAACGCCATTTAAAATCAAAAAAGCCAAAATACGCGGCCAGAAATCCTTCGGAATGATTTGTGCCGAAGACGAACTGGGGCTGAGTGATGACCATACCGGCATTATGGTCCTTGATGACCGGACTACGCCCGGAACTCCTTTTGCTGATCTGGTCGGCAGCAGCCGCGATACCGTATTTGAGATCGGCCTGACCCCCAACCGCCCGGATGCTACCTGTCATCTGGGTGTTGCACGTGACCTTGCCGCTGCCACCGGTGCAGATTTGAAAAAACCGCTGGATAATCTGCCTGAACCGGAAGCCAATCTGAATGACGGTACCATCCGCATAACCGACACCGACAAATGCCACCGGTATGTCGGCATCCTGATGCGCGGCATCCGTATTGGTCAGTCGCCAAACTGGCTGAAAAACTATCTCGTATCCATAGGGCTCCGCCCCCGGAACAATGTTGTGGATATCACCAATTACATTTTGCATGAACTGGGGCAGCCGCTTCACGCTTTTGACTACAAAAATTTGGCCGGCGGGCAGATTGATGTCCGGTCTTACGATTCTGATATCACGTTCACTACTCTCGATGATGTAGAGCGCACGGTTCCTGCAGGATCGCTTTTCATATGTGATGCTGAAAAGCCCGTTGCACTTGCCGGAGTTATGGGTGGCCTGAACTCCGAAATTTCAGAACAAACTACCGATATTCTTATCGAATCTGCCTGGTTCGAACCGGTTGGAATCCGTAAAACAGCACGTTCTCTTGCCCTTCAGACGGACTCATCATATCGGTTTGAAAGAGGTGTTGACCCTTCAATCACCCGCCTGGCCGCATTGAGATGTGCCGGCCTCATCCGGGAGCATTGCGGAGGAACAATCGAAGGCATCAGTGATGTGCATCCGGTTAAGACCAGCCCTCTCAAAGTGACATTACGCAAGCCGCGTCTGACACAGATTCTCGGTGTTGAGATACCCGGGGAAAAAACAGTCAGTATCCTGAATAAACTGGAAATATTGACAGAACCATCGCAAGAAAACGGCGAAACCAAATGGATCTGCACAGTACCCACCTTCCGGCCGGATATCACAACCGAGATCGATTTGATCGAAGAGGTGGCAAGGATATATGATTACAATAACATCCCCGATCCGGAACGGATTACCATTGCCAATCCTCAGCCCGTCCCCTTTCACGAAACATTCCGGGAAAAAGTCCGCAATGCCGCAGTCGCCTCCGGTCTGAAAGAAATCTATACCAACAGTCTGCTGCCGGAACGGCTGCTTGATGCTGCAGGCGGTGAGCACACTGTGATTCCAACACTGAATCCGATCACAAAAGATCAGGCCCTGCTCAGAACGGATTTGAAATACGGTTTTCTCAGGTCGGCTTCATTTAACTTCAACAGAAGTGTTCCCGGTGTCCGCTTTTTTGAGATCGGAAATATTTTTAAAAAGGATAAAAAAGGCGGAAGCTGGATCCCCGGCATTCACGAATCCACTCATCTTCACATAGGGATTGCCGGAAAGAATCATGCCGATCACTGGAAAGAATCTGCCCGTGATGTTGATCTGTTTGATCTCAAAGCGCTGGTCATATCGGTCCTCCGGCAGCTGGGTCTGGAAGACAGAGTCCAATGGAAAGTTTCCGGTCAGGGACTGTCTCTTCTGGCCAGTTCTGACGACAATCAAACCCGCATAGGTACGCTTGAGTCAGCCGGTGAAGATTGGAAAAAGCTTACCGATGTAGAAAAGCCTGCATTCACCGCTGAGCTGGATATTACCTTGCTCGAACAACTTGCGGAACAAGGCAGCCGCAGGATCTATCAGCCGGTTTCCCGGTTCCCTTCATTTGAATATGATCTTGCGCTTGTTGTGGACAAATCGGTTCCGGCCGGAGACCTGGAGCAGAAGATGTATGAGACAGCAGGGCATCAGCTCAGAAGTGTGGAAGTTTTCGATGTCTTTGAGGGTGGATCTCTGAAAAAACATCAAAAAAGCGTTGCATTTCGTTTGACGTTTCAGGATAATGATAAAACACTGACCGCTAAGGATGTCGACCCTGTTATCCAACAAATTTTAAAGAAACTGAAATCGGATTTTTCAGCAGAGCTTCGTTCCTGATTCGGTCAGAACCATTTATTGTGTATATCTAACGGAGCCCTGATGTGAGTTACCGCGAAGAGTCATATTACAAGGAGTTTCGTGATCTGCTTGGTGAGCTGAAAAGCCGCTTGTCCGAGCTGAAAACAGAAAGAACGTCACTTAAGAGTGAAAATCGCAAACTCAGCAATGAGTTAAAAGAAGTCAGATCACAACTCGCCGAGTCCGGCAGGGAAACGGTGCGACTTCGCGAGGAGCTTGATCAGCTGAAAGCCGCCAAAGAGCAGAATGAGTCCTCTGAGATCAGCAGCAGCCATTCAACCGGCGGCGAACCCGAGCAAGGTACTTCAACTGCCCATTCTGATGTTGATTCAAATAAAACAACTGCAGATGTCGAACAGGACCTTTTTTCGGAGCTTGGCAAAAATGAAAAGGTAGTTCTTCGCCAGCAAATAACGGAACTGATCCGGCGAATAGACAAACACCTTGAACGATCCAGGCAATAAAAAATACCTTGAACTGAAATAACCATGACAGAACACAAGTTACGGTATACAGGCAAATACTGTCATGGTATTTCACTTCGTGACCTTCGGTTCATCTGTCATTTTAATCCGGAAATTTAAACAGATGGAAACAAATGAAATCGATTAAGGTATCCATACTCGGCAAGCAATACCCCCTGAAGATCAATGAAGGGGATGAAGAAATGATGCATCAGATTGCAAAATACGTTGACAAGCGTTTTCAGGATTTCCGGAAGGCGCTGGCCAGTCAATCCGACTCAACCATCATGGTGCTTGCCAGCCTGAGTATTGCAGAGGAGCTCTTTCTGGAAAACGGAAATCAAACTCCGGATACCGATTCTGAAAAGCAGGCCATCTTCTCAGAAATAAATCACTCACTTCGTGAATTATTGGATGACATTGAGCGGGAGAATAACGATATTTAAGTAGTCGTTATACACGTGAGTGTTAAAAACGCTTTTGAGGCAGGATTAACATAAACAAGCACAACACTTAAAAAAAAGGGTGTTTAACTTCGTTCGGCAATGCCAGGCCTCATGTCACGCAATGTGAATAGTGGAAGGCAGACCCGATGCGAGTGGATGCCCGCACTGTCAATGACGGTAGCTTGTATTGTGCCTGCTTCATTAGCGTTTTTTTTATCTGTATTTATCCGAGATTTTTTTCATGTCGCAACAACTCAAGGTTCTGTTCATCGGTGATATAGTAGGCTCTCCCGGCCTCTCACTTCTGGAAACACTTCTGCCCTCCATTATTAGCAAACACAACGCAGATTTTGTAATTGCCAATGCAGAAAATTCGCATGAAGGTATGGGGATCAATGAGGAGATCATCCGCAGCCTGTACAAACTAGGTGTCCATGTGATTACCGGTGGCAATCACAGCTTCGCAAAATGGAAAATCTATCCGTACATGAAAACCGATCCCAATTTGCTCCGGCCTTTGAATTACCCGAAAGGAGCACACGGATTCGGATACGGTATCTATGATATTCCGGGCACATCTCAAAAAATCGGTGTCGTCAATCTTCAGGGCCGCACATATATGCAAACCATTGACGACCCGTTTCGCACTGCAGACTGGGTGCTCGAAAAGGTAAAGGAACAGACCAACATTATTTTCATCGACTTTCATGCCGAAGCAACTGCGGAAAAGATGGCCTTCGGCTGGTATGTGGACGGCCGTGCATCCGTTATGGCCGGCACACACACCCATATCCCGACGGCCGATGCCCGGATCCTCCCGAAAGGAATGGGCTATATTACCGATGTGGGTATGACAGGCCCCTACCACTCCGTTATTGGTATGGATAAGGAAACGGCAATAAAACGTTTTCTTATTCAGACTCCGCACAAATACAAAATGGCCAACGGTGACAACCGCATTTGCGGACTGGTCACGGAAATTGACACTGAAACCGGCCAATGCAGCAGCATAGAACCCGTTACTTTTCCTGGTTTTGAAACCAAAGCATCATCGTGAATACCGGAAACTTATTACTACAAGCCCAAAACATCCACAAGACCTACACGGGTAAAACCGAACCTGTGGAAGTCCTGACCGGCGCCGATCTTGAAATTCATGAAAATGATCTCACCGCCATCGTAGGGGCAAGCGGTTCAGGAAAAAGCACCCTGCTTCACATCCTGGGAGGCCTGGACAGACCCGATCGCGGCTCCATATACTTCCGGAATGCAGATCTTGCACAGATGAATGATGAGGAGCTTGCAAAATTCCGGAATCTCAATATTGGCTTTGTGTTTCAGTTTCATCATTTGCTCCCGGAGTTTACCGCTCTTGAAAATGTCTTTATGCCCGGATTGATTGCAGGAAAACCGATGAACCAGATTCGTGACCGCGCCGGTTACCTTCTCGATCAGACAGGACTTTCAAACAGAATGGATCACCGCCCGTCCGAGCTTTCCGGCGGCGAGCAGCAGCGTGTTGCTGTAGCAAGAGCGCTTATGAACGAACCGGAGATTTTGATGGCTGATGAACCAACCGGAAATCTGGATGAGCGCAATACCGAAAAGCTTCTCTCCGTATTATTGGAAATGAAGCAGAAAGAACGTACCGGCATTGTTCTGATCACTCACGATCACCGGATCGCGGAAATAGCTCCGAATATTTATGAGCTGAAAAAAGGGACATTGCAGCCGGTTACCTTGCAAAACTCCTGATTTTGTCATCTGATAAAACAGTGATATATTTAGCACATTCTTAAATCTTTACATCGTATCCGTTTTATTTACAACTATGGCCAAGCGACTATCCAAAGAACAACTTGAAACCGACCCGCTTCTTACCAGTTACTACCTGTTTACCAGTTTCCTGAAACGAAACATGGCAGCCGTCATCGGAATTACACTTGCTGTAGTTTTGCTGATAGGTGGTGGTGTACTTTATTATTTATATTCTGAGCGCCAGGAGCATGAAGCTCAGGAACTGCTGGTCAGGGCTGAACAGGCTTTTCAGCAAGGTGAATATGAAATAGCTCTTGAAGGAGATGCTGACATGCTGACCGTCGGACTTGTGGACATAATCAATGATTACGGACGTACCAATGCCGGAAATCTGGCCCGGTACTACGCCGCCGTAGCAGAATCCGAACTGGGTAATTATGAGCAGGCGCTTCAGTATATCCGTGATTTCGATCCCCCCTCCGGCATACTTGGTGTCGGGCCCATAGCATTTCAGGCTGTGATCCATGCCAATCTGAACAATTATGAGGAGGCGGCCCGTTTCTTTGTCAAAGCAGCTGAATGGGATGAAAACGAATCTACCACACCTCAAAACCTGCTTCAGGCTGCACAGGCATACATGGAAGCCGGCGACAACAGCCAGGCCATCAGACTCGTAGAGCGCATTGTCAATGAATACGAAGACTCACGATCGGCAGAACAGGCACAGCGGCTTGAGGGTATGCTTATTGCGGACGGGGCCGGCAGTTGATTCCGTGAATGGGCGCAGGGCTGTCTATTGAATTTTTCATTGATGCAACATTATTTCAGCACGAACGTAATATAAGTAAGTGCAGCTGGCGAAAGCACTGCATGGACAGGACACAATAAACTACATTGACCTCTAAGTTTTCAGCCCCTGGTACTGATTATACCGGGGGCTTCGTTTTTTCAGCCCCGCTCATATCGCTCAGCTGAATATTCAAGGCCCGTATTGAAATCTGTATTTCCCAAACCGATAATCCGAGAGAGGCCAGCAGGAAAACAAGGCTGAAACCGAATGTCCACTTTGCAGCCGGCATATATCCCTGAAACAGCAGCAGCATACACAGTGCAGATAAGAACAGACTGATCACACCGAGCACCTGCATATCCCGAATCAGACGCGTGCGCAGTTTCAGATTACGTATCTGGTCAAACAGCAGCGGATCCTGTTCCTCTTTATATTTACCATGAAGATTTCTGATGAGCGTAGCCAGTGTCAAAAACCTGTTGGTATAGGCGAGCAGCAATAATGAAATGGCCGGAAACAGGAGTGCCGGAGTAGAAAGATCAAGTGACATGAATAAAAAAATATCCTAAAGATTAATAATACACGCGGTACAGCCGGTTGCGGGTCCGCATTCTGCGAAAGATAACCTGTATCGCGCCGGATTCCGCATAACCTGCCTCAGATTTATTCCTATCCGGTACTCTGCATCGCAGCAGCAATTCCGTTAATGCTTGAAAACAGGGCATGCCGCAACTTGGATGTTTTTAATGCTTCGTCCCGGTTTCGGTGCATCAACTCGATCTGAAGCATATTCAGTACATCCGTATAGGGATTTCTGAGAGATATGGATTTGCGGATTACCGGATTGGATGCCAGAAGTTCATCCTCCTGTGAAATGGAAAGCAGGTGATCTCTTGCCATTTCAAACTCGCTGACAATATCCTGATGATATCCGTTTTCAGCCTGACGCGAATAGCGTTCCGCCATTTCCAGATGCGCCCGTGCCAGCTCCCGTATGGCATTGTCGATAACTGACCGGAAAAACCGCGACTCCTGATACAGCCTGCGCATCATTTCAAGATCTTCCGGATGATCTTTCAAATAGGAATTCAGCGCCTCGCCTGTTCCGAACCATCCGGGCAAATTGTATCTGGTCTGAGTCCATGCAAAAACCCAGGGTATAGCCCTCAGGCTGTCAAAATCGACTTCTTTGCCTGATTTTCGCGATACCGGCCTGGATGCAATGGGCAGCGCGCTGATGAACTCGATTGGTGTTATTTCCGCATACCATTTCCATACTTCATCCCGCCGGGTAAATGTCTTGTATGCTTTCATCGACCTGTGCGAGATCTCCTCCATCATAGCCACGGCCTTGCTGTCACTGTTGAAATGGTGTGTTTTTTCATGGCTGGCGCCGGCAGTGGAACGAATCATGGCATTTACCATCTGTTCCAGGTGGCGCCTTGCAATGGTTGGCAGTGCGTACCGGAATGATATAACCTCGCCCTGCTCAGTGAATCTTATTTTACCGTTGTGACAGACCTGCGGCAGCCCGAGTATGGCCTGGTTGGAGCGTCCGCCTCCGCGTCCCACCGTCCCGCCGCGCCCGTGAAAAAGCCGGCAGGTGACACCATGTTGATCACATACCAAAGCCAGGTCTTCCTGGGCTTTGTGCAGCGCCCAGTTGGCCATCCAGTATCCGCCGTCCTTGTTGCTGTCGGAGTATCCCAGCATGATCTCCTGAAACTGCCCCCGGTTCGCCAGATGCTTCTGATAGATGCTGTTCTGGAACAACTCGGTCATGACCTTGCGGCTGGCGGTAAGATCATCAACGGTTTCAAACAAGGGTACAACATCGAGTTTGCTGGCAACCTGGCCGTCCTGATAAACCCAGAGCGCGGTTTCCCTTGCAATCAAAAGCACTTCCAGGAGATCACTTACCTCATGTGTCATGCTCACAATTATGCTGCCGATCACATCCGGATTCCGGTCCAGCGCCTTTGCAACCACCCCGAAGGTATTCATCAACTCAGAAGAAGCATCACTGAGCTCGGCGTGCCTGGGAATCAGCGGACGGGGACTTTCCAGTTCGGACTGCAAAAGAGCAACCTTTTCCTGTTCATCAAGAGACCGGTAGGCGGGGTGCACACCGGCAAGCCTGAACATCTCCCCCACACATTTCTGGTAAACCTCGCTGTGCTGACGGATGTCCAGAGATGCAAGATGATAACCGAAGGTCTTGATCTGATACTGAAGTTTTCTGAGGCTGCCCCGTTCGGCAAGCTGCCTGAACCCGCCCTGCTCCAAAGATGTAATCAGCTGCTGCACATCGTTCAAAAAGTCATTGACAGGGTAAGGCCCCTCCCCCATTTCATTTGAATCCTTCAGTGAAACCTTCTGCTGCTCCAGTTTTTCCTGCATGAAGTGAATTTTCAGCCGGTAAGGCTCATGCCAGTAGCCTTCAATATCAAGGCCGGTATCAATTTTTCTGTTGTCCTCTTCGATAGATTCACGCAGCAAATCCGGAACAATGGTGTGGCGGGAAGATATACTCAGCTCATACCACAGGTCACTCAGCGCTTTTTCATAATTTTCGAATGCTGCTTCGTAATGATGGCGAATCGTCTCGCTGGTCATTTCGGATGTAACCTTGGGGTTTCCGTCCCTGTCACCTCCGATCCAGCTGCGGTACTTCAGAAAAGCCGGCAGTTCAGGCCGCTTGCCGTAATAAATTTCCGAGGCATCCTCGAGGTCTGTGAAAATGCGCGGAACCGTATTCCAGATCGAGTTGGTAAGAAAATACAGGCCGTTGCGAACCTCGTCATACACG
The DNA here is from genome assembly GCF_017921895.1 of Natronogracilivirga saccharolytica. Lineage (NCBI taxonomy): Bacteria > Pseudomonadati > Balneolota > Balneolia > Balneolales > Cyclonatronaceae > Natronogracilivirga > Natronogracilivirga saccharolytica. The sequence goes on along the minus strand of NZ_JAFIDN010000013.1, from coordinate 42,467 downwards.
GTAAGTCCGGTCGAGCGCACATCATCAGTTGATATCAGAACACTGATCTGTGAAAAAAGCTCCGACAGCAGCTGCTCCTTTTCAGAAGGAATCAGCGACTCTATATTAAGCCGCATCAAAAGATTGGAAATATTCTGCTGGATATGCAGAATACTTCGGCGGCGGGCTTCTGTAGGATGGGCCGTGAGCGTCGGCTCCATATCCAGTTTATCTATGATTCTCAGAAACTCTTCATAGGATATGTTCTTTCTGGTCAGATAATGAACGGCCTGCATGACCGACTCATCCCTGGGCTGCTCTGCATCAGCCTTCAGCTCACGCTCCCGGTTGATACGGGTGATTTCCAGCTGCTCGGCACGGTTCACAAGATGAAAAAACGAGGTAAAAGCGCGCAGCAGCCAATCCATCTGATTGGGTGTCAGCGATTTCAGCTCCCTCTGGATCTCATCCCGCACCGATTCCTTGTCGCTCCCGGCTTCATAAGCCGACTTGCACCGTGAACGGAGTGACTCCACCAGCTGAAACATCTCCTCACCGGCTATCGACCTCACTGAATGTCCAAGCATAGATCCGAGCAGATTAACATTCCGGCTCAGTGGACGGGAAATCCCCTCTCCTTCGGCCTCGATATCCAGACCTTTCCATTGTTGTTTCATAAAGCAGGTTTTCAACTGATAATTGCACGCTCCGGTATTGTCAGCCAAAGCACATTCAAAACGTAAATATAAGAGTCTTGTGGACATGGATGAACTGCAAGTAAAAAAAAGCATGCTCAAGGAGCAACTTTTGAAGTTTCTGTTTTTCTTTTATTCATTGGCCGGATATATTGAGCCAGACAAACACTTTAGAATCAAATTAATTTCAAGAATCGTCACTTCAGTTTATGGTCAGCGAACCCACAGTACTATCGGGTAATATCGGATGGATAGAGGTTGTTTGCGGAGGTATGTTCAGCGGAAAGACCGAGGAACTCATTCGCAGGGCAAGAAGAGCTCAGTTTGCAGGGCAGCGCGTCATTATTGTAAAACCCGAGATTGACAAACGGTACGATGATTTGAAAATCGTATCACATAATGCAACATCCCTTCCCGGTATTGTGACAGCCACGGCCGATCAGATTGTACTCATGACCGGTAATGCAGAAGTGGTCTGCATAGACGAAGCCCAGTTTTTTGACAGCAGACTGGTTGATGTGGCCAACACGCTGGCCAACAGCGGGAAAAGGGTAATCATCGCCGGGCTCGACATGGACTTTGAAGGAAAACCGTTTGATCCGATGCCGGATCTGCTGGCAATCGCCGAGTACGTGACCAAGCTGCACGCCATTTGTGCCGAAAGCGGGATGCCGGCAAATTACTCGCAGAGAGTTGTGAAAAGCGACAAGCGCATCCTTGTCGGAGAGTCGGAAGCATACGAACCCAGGGCCAGACACTGTTTTCGTCCGCCTGTTGATGAGCCCCGGCGCAAAAAGCCAATTGCGTTCAACCAGGCTGCAACAGGTAACAGCACCGGGGAAAAATCCGGAAAACATGAAAATGATCATGGCAGCGAAAAAGGGGATAATGCTGCCGAAAATATTAAAAACTAATAAATCACTATGGATCTGACCGATTTACTGCGCGGGCTCATCGGAATGGCCTTTCTGATAGGTTTGGCCGTATTAATGAGCAAAGACAGACGCAACATCAGCTGGAGGCTTGTTGGTATAGGGCTTTCCATTCAGGTAGGCCTGGGAATTCTTATTCTGAAGGGTGAGCAGATGGCTCAGTACTTCTCTCCTCTGGGCTGGCCAAAGGAGCTTTTCCGATTCATTTCATCCTTTTTTGTTGTCATTCTGGATTTTACTACTGAAGGAGCCCAGTTCATATTCGGCGATCTTGCACTTAGTCCCGGAATGGAAGGCAGCATGGGCAACTTTTTTGCCTTTCAGGTACTTCCCACTATTGTATTCTTTGCCTCCATCACCACCATTTTATACCACTACGGCATCCTACAGGCTATTGTCCGTGGTATGGCAAAAGGCATGCAGAAAATGCTTGGCACATCCGGAGCGGAGACCCTCAGCGTTACTGCCAACATATTCATCGGTCAGACAGAATCCCCTCTGTTGATCAAACCGTACATCGACAAAATGACGCGTTCGGAGCTTCTGACCGTGATGGCGGGCGGTATGGCCACTATTGCCGGCGGAATCATGGCCGCATACATTCAAATGCTCGGCGATGCCTATGCCGTGGCCAATGAGGTGAGCCTGAACGTGGGCCGGCAGCTATTTGCCGAACAGCTGCTGGGCGCCAGCATCATGGCTGCTCCTGCTGCCATCATATTCGCAAAAATTCTTTATCCCGAAACAGACAAACCGGCCACCATGGGTGATGTCGAAATATCCGTAGAGAAAAAAGATGCCAATGGCATTGATGCCGCCTCCTCCGGAGCGGCTGAAGGACTCAGGCTGGCTCTGAATGTCGGTGCCATGCTGCTGGCGTTTATAGCCCTGCTTGCCATGATTAATTCCATGTTCATGTGGTTTGGCGATACCATCGGACTGGAGCGTATTTTCCCCGGCTTTGAGCTTACCATGCAGTCACTGCTGGGGGTCATTTTCGCGCCCCTGATGTTCATACTCGGCGTTCCCTGGGCAGATGCGGTCACTGCAGGCTCCATGCTCGGCACAAAAATTGTGCTGACGGAATTCATTGCCTACTCCGACCTTTCCGAGTTTATCCGGCAGGAAACACTGCACCCAAAAACCATCGCCATGGCTACATTTGCACTTTGCGGATTTGCCAACTTTGCTTCCATCGCCATACAGATCGGTGGAATCGGCGGGCTGGCACCATCCCGGAAGTCTGAAATAGCCGAGTTTGGAATCAAGGCCGTCATCTGCGGAACCATGGCCAACCTCATGTCCGCAACCATCGCCGGCATCCTTTACTGAACCCGTCAGAATATCCTCATTTTAAATCATAATAAGCGATTAGCAGCCGCGTTTTGCTACGGAATAGTCTTGAAAAAAGATTATCTTCCGTGTTTAAATTGCCAGGGTATTTCATTATTCGTATTTCAGTGGACTACACGCAACAAACCAGTATTACAAGTACAAGACTAATTATGAAGCGTTCTATAGGTGCAAGTATTCTTGCAGGTTTACTTTTCATTTCCGGCTGTTCCCTGTTTCAAACATCCCGCTCCCCGGAATCAGATGATATCATAGTCGGAAAAATTGACGGCACACCGGTCACATTTTCGGAGCTTGAAGCTCAATATAACAAATCAAATCAGCTTCTTGAGGGTGAGGAAGACGCCCGGGGCCTGGAAGATTTCTTTGAATTATACATGGATTACCGCCTGAAACTTCAGGTAGCCCGTGACGCCGGCTATATGGACGATTCCGAAATTATCGATGAACTGGAATCCTATGAGCGGCAGTCGGCCTATCCGTTCTGGATGGAACGCCATGTTAAAGACAGACTCCTGGACGAGCTTTATGAGCGTTCCAAAGAGATGGTCAATGCGCAGCACATTCTCATCAGCCTGCCTGAAAACGCTTCACCTTCTGACACCCTTCAGGCATACGAAACACTGATGGAGGCCCGTGACCGGTTTCTGGAAGGTGAAGAAGATTTTATGTCACTTTCTAATGAGTACTCAAGCCAGCAACGCGGCCAGAGCATGGGCGGCGATCTCGGATTCTTCAGTGCCGGATGGGCTGTGAAGCCATTTGAAGATGCTGCATACAGCCTTGAGCCCGGAGAAGTAAGCAAGCCGGTTCGCTCCTCTTTCGGTTATCATCTGATTTACGTCAAGGACCGGATCGAAAGCGGACCCAACAAAAGATTCTCACACATCTTCTACAATACCCGGAATGTACCCGATCCCGTCGACTCCGTTCTCTCAAAAGCCGAAATCGCCTATCAGGAACTTGAGACCGGAGATGACTGGCACGATGTGGTTGAAAGACATTCCCAGGACGAGCAGTCGCGCCTGAGCGGTGGTAATATCGGATGGGTAAACTATGGAATGTATGACCCGGACTTTACCGACACCCTGATGACTCTTGAGAATCCGGGAGATTATACCAGACCGTTTGAAAGCGAATACGGCGTCCATATAGCGCGACTGGATTCCGTTTACCAACCGACAGAAGAGGAAATCAGAGAAGAGCTATCTGAGCGGCTGCAACAGCTGCCTCGTTTTCGTGAAAATGAAAGAGCCGTGCGTGACAATGCAGCCGATGTAGGCAATTTACGGGTTCACCGGGAGAATCTGGCCCGCTTTGAAGACTATCTGCGTGAGAATTTCCGGGGCGATGTAGCCAGTATCTCTTTCCCGGACAGCATTCTTGAAAAAACGATCATCTCGTTTAATGATAAAAGCTGGTCCGCCGATGATTATCTGACCTGGCTGAAGCCTGAAATTAGTGAAAAAAACAATCCAAGCTATCAGCATCAGTTTGCTGACGAATTCAAGAACCACATTATCGACAAGGAGCTTGTTTCCCTGACCCGTTCCCGTTTCCCCGAGTTCAAACAGCTTAGTGAAGACTATCTGACCGGACTTGCCGTATTTCGTGTTAATGAGGATTCTGTCTGGACGTACGCAAGGCAGGATACTGCCAGACTCAAAGAGCTGTATGAAGCCAACACTGATGACTATCATTTCGATACCAGATACAAGTTTGTCCGTTTCTCAGCCAGTGCAGACAGTACCCTGGACAAGGTGCGCGAAATGGTGGATGCGGGTGAACCTGCAGACAGTGTGAGAAATGAAATCTCAAATGTGGTTGTGCGGCGTGATGTGACCAGCAGAATCGAGAGTTCACCCTACGATCAGCTAAAGAATCTTCATGAGGGTGAGTTTTCGGAGTATTTTGAATACCGCCGGAGAAGAACCACTATGTATCTGGAAGAGTTGATGGATGCCAGGCCAATGACTTTTGATGAAGCATTCAACAAGCTTGTAACAGATTATCAGGATATTCGTGAGAAGGAATGGCTGGAAGCCATGCGGAAAAAATACCGGGTGGAAACCTATCCTGAAGTTCTGAAAGCAAAATTAGAAGAACAGGATGACTGATTTTCATCCAAAGACCATTCTGGTCGCCACGATTGTGCTTTTTCTGATCTCCTCATGTGAAAGAGTTGATCATGAGGATGGTATTGTTCTGGCCGAGCTTGGCGACCGCGTCCTTTTGCTTGATGAAGTCAAAGATAATGTAAGCCCGGAGTTTTTTGAGTCAGACAGTCTCGCGGCAATAAACAGGTACCGGAACGACTGGCTCAACAGGCAGCTGAAGGTCAAAGAAGCCGGCAGACTTGGTCTTGATCAGCACGATGAGGTACAAAAGCGTATTCAGGAAGCAAAAGAGTCCATACTTATAGACGCTTTCCATGAAGCTGTTTATCTGGAGGTTTCATCCGATCCGGTAACACGCTCCGAGGCCCAGGAATACTACGAGAGCAACAGAGAAAAATTTGTTCTTGCTGAACGTCATGTCCGGTTCCGCCATCTCATCGCTCCCACCTTATCAGATGCCCGGAATGCCAGAAATGCGCTGCAGCGCGGACAAAGCTGGCGCGATATCGCTGAACAATACGCCGTTAACCCCCAGCAGGCCATACGAATCTCCAGGCAATACTTCCCCCTGTCCTCGGCTGCAAGACAGTACGAAGAGATCAATGATTTTCTCCAGGTGATTGGCGTTTCTGAAATATCCCCCATCCGCCGGATAGATGACCATTATCACTTTGTGCAGCTGATGGACAGCCGTGAAGCAGGTGATCATCCTCAGATGGAGTGGATAATTGATCAGATTACCGAATGGCTGATGCTGGAGCAACGCAGGAAGAAACTCAGAGCCATGGAACAAAATCTGTTTTTACAGGCTCAGGCGAACAATGAATTGAGGATCTATGACGTAAGACAACCAGAGCAGGAAGTAGAAATTGTTACTGACAGTCTGCCATAGAGAAAAATTTGATACGAAAATACGGCCGGAATCAGTTTTAAATAGAAATAAGGCCTGAAAACGAATATATGTTTACTATTAAATACATGCGAATTTCCGTAACACTGCTGCTGTTAATTCTTTTTACCACCGCTGTGACAGCTCAGCAGCGACAGGTAGCCGATCAGATTGTTGCTGTAGTCAATGATCATGTCATCCTGCAATCGGATGTCAATCAACGACTGTTTGAATTCATGCAGCAAAGCCAGTCTGAGCAATTTGAAGAGGAGATGTGGTATTATGTGCTTGAGTCTCTGATCGACAATTATGTCCTGGTTGAAAAGGCAAAAATCGACTCGGTTGTTGTCAGTGATTCGGAAGTAGACCGCATTCTGGATCAGAGAATACAGCAGCTTGTAGAACAGGTTGGCAGCGAACGAGAGCTTGAACAAGCTTTCGGCCAGCCTATCGTAGAAATCAAGGCCGAGTATGCAGACCAGTTCCGTCAGGACCTGAAGGTAAACCGGGTGCGTCAGAAAAAAATGGAGCGGGTCAACATTACGCGCCCGGAAGTCAGGGAATTCTTCGAATCCATTCCGGAAGATTCACTTCCGATGATACCGGAATCGGTCGGGCTGTCTCAGATCACGGTCAATCCGCCGCCGAAGGAAGATGCCAGAATCAACGCCCGTAATCTTGCAGAACAGCTTCGGGATTCCATCCTTAACCACAATGCCTCCATGGAAGACCTTGCGCGGGAATACAGTGACGGCCCGACCGCTTCGGAAGGCGGCAGACTGCCAATGGTGGCAACAACGCAGCTTTTGCCGGAGTATGCAGCCGCCGCGGCTGCGCTTGATCCCGGAGAAGTTTCCGAAGTAGTTGACACGCCGCAGGGATTTCACGTCATCCGGCTTAACGAACGACAAGGAAATGAAATTTCCACGCACCATATCCTGATTTCCGTTCCTGAAGAAGAACTTGACGAAGACTATGCCATTGAAAAACTCACCGCCATCCGGGACAGCGTGATGCACCACGGCAAGAGCTTTAGTGAGATGGCACGCCGGCATTCAGATGACCGGAGCACGGCGCCGGCCGGAGGACGACTGATTGACCCTCAGACGGCGCAAAGAAATATTCCCGTAAATGAACTGGATCCGTCTCTCTACAGACTGGTGCTGACGCTGGAAGATGTCGGCGATGTCTCCGAACCCCGTTCATATACTTATGGAGAAGATGAGCAGCGGGCTTTCCGCATTGTTAAACTCAGCAACCGGATTGAAGAACACCGCGCCAATCTTGAACAGGATTACCAGCTTATCCGCAACTTTGCCCTTCAGGAAAAAAGTCAGAGAGAAATGAGCAAGTGGATTAAGGATCTTCGCGATGATATGTATGTCGAGTATCGCGTGCCGGTTCCGGATTATGATCCGATGGATATGCCTGATCAGCTTGCTCCTGATGCAGCCGGTGATCCCGAGGATATGCAGCAGCAACAGCCTCCGCCGCAACAACAGCAGCCGCAACAACAGCAGCCGCAACAACAGCAGCAACAGCCTCCGCCGCAACAGCAATAAGCCCTCCTGAGCAACAATCGGACTGAACCCGGCGGATGCTGAATCAGAATCAGACCAGACAGATTATGACGAAAGATAAAAGCTTTGACAAGGTGCAAGCTGCAGAGCAGTTCACTGATGATTTTAAAAAACTCAGAACAGAAATCGGAAAAATTGTCGTAGGTCAGCAGGACATCGTCGATCAACTGCTGATCAGTCTGTTTTCACGCGGTCACTGTATACTCGTTGGTGTTCCGGGACTGGCCAAAACGCTGTTGATTCGCACACTGTCACAAAGCCTGAGCTTGTCTTTCAACCGTATTCAGTTCACACCGGACCTCATGCCCGGTGATATCACCGGCACGGAAATAATTGAAGAAGATCCGTCCAGCGGAAAAAAAATGTTCCGTTTCATTCCGGGTCCGCTTTTTGCCAATATCATTCTGGCAGATGAAATCAACCGGACTCCGCCCAAAACACAGGCTGCATTGCTTGAATCAATGCAGGAATACCATGTGACGGCCGGCGGAACGCGTCACGATCTCGAAAAGCCATTTTTTGTTCTTGCTACACAGAACCCCATTGAGCAGGAAGGCACCTATCCCCTGCCCGAAGCCCAGCTGGACCGGTTCATGTTCAATCTCTGGCTTGATTATCCTGCATTTCAGGAAGAGCTCGATATCGTCAGCCAGACAACCGCACCCAGGGATGTCACAGTCAACCCCGTGCTCGATGCTGATCAAATCATCAAATACCAGCAGCTGGTAAGGGAAGTCCCGGTTCCTGACAGCGTCCTTGAGTACGCCGTACGACTGGTATCTCAAACCCGGAATAACACAGATGAGGCACCCGATTTCATCAATAAGTACCTGAGCTGGGGTGCCGGTCCACGTGCCTCGCAGTATCTCATTATCGGCGGAAAGGCAAGGGCACTTGCAAGCGGCCGCTACAACGTGACTGAAGAGGACATACAGCATCTGGCCATACCGGTCCTTCGTCACCGCATCGTAACCAATTATGCGGCTGAAGCAGAGGGCTACAATACAGTATCGATAATCAGGCGCCTGCTTGAACATACCGGTTAAATCATTTCGTCCCGATGGACTTCCAATTTGACGGTTTTCAAAACACGATCCCGCTTTTCTGGATCATAGTCATTCTGTTGGCTGCTGTGAGCCTGTCAGTCTGGACTTACTGGAAGGTGGATGCACTCTCAACTGCCATGCGCAGAACGTTGATTGCGCTCCGAAGTGCCGCCTTTCTTATTCTGATACTTTTACTGCTTAATCCGGTTATCTCGCTCAAGGACCAGATCACTTCACCTGTACGGATCGTTCAGCTGATCGACAACAGTCATAGCGCTGCCATTGAAAAAGGCGACTATGGCGGCGAAGATCACTATCGTGAAATACTGAGTCAAATCACACCAGAAGCGGAAGGTCGTTTTGAGCATGTCTCAATTGAAACATTTGGCTTTGATGCGGGTTTGTTTGAACTGGATTCTCATGATGACCTTGATCTTGAAGGTACCCGCACGGATATCAATCAGGCCCTGGTTGATTTTCTCGATCTGTTCGATGAACAGGATGCAGTCATCCTGGTGACTGACGGAATCGTCACTTCGGGCAGAGATCCGGGCGCCACAGCCTCGCGTATGCCCGTTCCCGTCTATACCGTCGGAATAGGTGATACTACACGGCAAAAAGACATTGTGGTGCAACGCGTCTCACACAATTCCTCGGCGTCGCTGAACAGCCGCATGCGCATTGAAGCCTCCATCCTCAATGACGGGTTCCCGGATGAGGATATCGAGGTTCAGCTGCGCCAGGACGATACTATTCTGAGCGATACCACCATCCGTTCATCTGAAACACGGTCCGTACAGCATATCCCCTTTGAACTGACTCTGGATGAAGAAGGATTGCAGCAGTTCCAGATCCATGTGCCGGAAGTAGACGGCGAGTGGACGACTGAAAATAATACCCGATACTTTTCTGTAGATGTACGTGATGACCGCATCCGTATTCTGCACCTGGCCTACGACATTCATCCGGATGTCAGAAATATGAGGTCATTTCTTCGTGAAGACAAGCAAATTTCTCTGGAAAACCGTACATGGACCGGAGAGGACCGCTATATTGAAGGAGAGCTGCCTGATGAACCGGACACACTCGATCTGGTTATTCTTCACGGCTTTCCGCATTTCGACCTTGATGCATCTCATGCCCGTGATGTAGTTGACCGTTATGAAAGCAACGCACTTTTCCTGATCGGATCCCCCGGGCAGGATGTGTTCTCTCTTTCATCTCTTTTCGAAGGCAGACTGCCGCTTCGTTTCAGCTCTGACTTTTCATGGAATGACGTTCAGGTGCGAACATCTGCCGCCCGTCAGGATCACGCTGTACTTGACTTTGACATACCGGACGATTTGCGCATGGCACCCGTCAGGGGTCCGATAAGCAACGTAAGCACCCGCGGTGATGCTACTCCGCTTTTAAAAAGTAATTACCGGGGTTCTGAAACAGACGCCCCTCTGCTCGCAGTCCAGTCTCTTGCAGACAGAAACATATCACAGCTGAACGGCTTTAATTTTTACCGGTGGGCATTGAGTACGGATGCATCATCAAGACGATTTTGGGAAAACTTGTTGAACAAAACAGTAAAATGGACAGCTGCATCTCCTGACGAACAACTGCTTGAACTGCGACCTGCTGATCAGGTATTTCAGGTTGGTGAGCCTGTGATTATTAATGGTTTTCTGCGAAATGAAGCCGGTGAACCGGAGCCGGACGGTGTGATCAACCTGACTATTGAAAATGATGACGTGGATGATCTTCGATACGTAATGAATAATGAAGGAGATGGGCAATATCAGCTTGAAATCGGTAATCTGCCCGAAGGTGTTTATTCATATCACGGATTGGCAAAGCGCGGCGACCGGGAAATTGACAGCAGAACCGGACAGTTTACCGTCGGTGGAATAAACCGGGAGTATCTGAATACAGTAAGAGACGATGAGCTTCTTGAAATGATTGCCGGTGCCTCCGGCGGTTCATACTTTCCACATGAACGGGCAGATGAACTGTATGACGCTATTGAGAATGATATCGGTTTCGAGCAGCGTCAGGAGACAACCACGCAATCTGTAGCCCTTTACCGGCACCCGTTCTGGTTTATCGTTGTGCTGCTGCTTCTGACTCTGGAGTGGGGCCTTCGAAAATATCGTGCACTGGCCTGATTGCCCTGAACGGACATTTATCCCTTCTCTCTCTGCTCACCCCGTCCATTTCAGTCAGCCTGCCGTCTTAAATCTGCAAAAAGCACTGTAAAGGATGCAGTTTATAATAATCGGTTCGCCTGAAAGTGTCTTGGCCCGTTTTCGCCCCCCCCAAATAAAAAAGCCGGCCCCTTACTAATGAAGGGTACCGGCCTGATATTCTGTGAGTTTTTTCCGGATTGAAGATGAACCGGAAAGATGTCACAAATTCACATTACTTCTTGCCTTTTTCTTTGATGTAAAGACCGATAAGCACCAGAATGATGATAATCGCAAGGCCAAGGAAGATAAGCGTTGTGTATGATGTCGGCTGAGCATGGAGTTTCCACTCGGTCAGCTTCTCATCAATAGTATTGAAGTTGTCGTATGTCAATACATTGGCAGAGATCATGTACTCCTGCCAGCGGGGTTTGACATCGTTAAACCAGAAGTTGGCAAAACGCTCATATCTTTCAACTTCTTCCTCTCCACCGGAGTCTTCTGCTCTTTCGATGGCTTCATCGAGGTAGGTGTTGAGAGAAGTGTAGAACTCGAGAGAGTTGCTGAAGGGCGACAGCTGAATGTTATTCTGTTCAAAAGCATCGGCCAATGTCGTCCATGCAGCATCGTCAATGAGCATTTCCCACTCATCCATTTTTCCGACGATATCATCGAGACGCTCCTGGCGATTAGTTTCAGAGACATAAATATCAGCGAGGTCACGTCCCATGTTTTCCCACATACGCTCGAATTCAACCTGAACACCGTAGAGCTTGAGGAAATCCTGAGTACTCAGTTCCGTATGTGTATTCAGGAAGTCGATATTGTTATCTACAACAGATTCGATATGTCCGAATACATTCTGAGCGTCAATCTCAAGGGCAAGATCGCGCCGCTCATCAGGCGAGAGTGACTCAAGATCAACATTTTCGTATGCAACAAATGTTGAGTCAACCATCTTGATGATGAACTCGTCACGCTTGTCAAGCTCCTGTCGAAGTCTGCGGGCCTGAGCAGCATTGGCATCTCTGGAACGCCGCATGGCTCCCAGTTCCTCGTTCAGAGAGTCGGCACGCTGCTGATATCTTTCAGCATCGCCGGTCAGTTCCTCGATACGTTCTTCAAGAACGACAACGGTATCACCTTTTTCACCAATTCTTTTGATGCGTGCCTCGGTTACTTCCGTCAATTCTCTCAGATTGGTCATTCGCGCCTCGAGAGTCTCCGGATAGAGCACACGATCAAGCAGATCGACATGATCGCGATACCGGTCTTCCATCTCATCAAGTTTCTCATTGACTGACTGAGCTTCTTCCTCAGTTTCAATTGTTTTCAGCGCATCCATGACTTCAGCGTGATCCTGATCAAAATTTTGTTTGATCCGGAAGTCTGACTGAAATTGGGCTTGTACCTGACTGGTGAAACCCACGGCAAGTACGAGCAGCGCTGCCAGTACTGTTTTAATGTTTAACTTTTCCATTGTCTTTATACTTGTTCGTAGCTTAAAATTTCGGTTTAGTTTGCAAGGCCGTCTTTGGTCAGGCGGTATTCCTGATCACCATCGATCAACTGAATTTCAGGAGAGCGCTGGTTGAAAGCCGGATTGGCCAGACCTGCTTCCGAAACACGGATTCTTTCATACAGCTCCAGATTCCTTCCATCTGGTTCAAATACATAGACCCTGGTATAACCAGGAGCAGTTACGAAATAAAATCCGTCTCTGCTACGAATGAATCGCACTTCTTCGGGCAGGGAAGCGCCTTCTCCATGCTCCTTGACGTTCATCGGGGTTACATCGAATCTGATACCCAGCCTTACATCTTCTACCATACCATCCTGATCAGGAGTGGCTACTGATTCCATCGGCTGGGCATAGTCGACATCGGTGAGTGTTAGCGAGGGACCGCAAGCAACTGTGAAAACAAGCAACGTTGCTGCTGATAATTTCCCCAGAAATCTGAGATGTTTCATTGAGACCATTTTTCTTTGCGTTAAATTATTGTTGATCGTGTTTTGTTTCCTTTAGCTTCGTTCTTGAAAATTTTGCCAACCACTGGTGTTAAATTGTTTTCAGCAGGAACATTAACCATGAAAATATCAAAAAAATATACCGAATAAAATAACTTATCCTACAATATTTTAGTTATTCTTCTGATTTTTTGTGGAATCTCATGTAAAATCGTCTAAACCGTTAAATTTCAATCAGGGAATGCACAGGAATTTCACGTTCCAGTTTTGCCCTGCCGTTTAAAAATCCAAGCTCCAGTATAAAAGAGTATCCGATAACCACGCCACCCAGCTCTTTAATCAGTTCTGCAGCGGCTTTTGCAGATCCCCCGGTTGCCATAAGATCGTCATGAATAATCACCCTGTCACCTTCTGAAATCGCGTCACGATGCATCTCAAGTTGATCCGTGCCATACTCGAGATCATATTCGACACTGATTTTCTGTGCCGGAAGTTTGTTAGGCTTTCGGACGGGTACAAAGCCTGCATTCAAATCAGTTGCAAGCCGGGTACCGAAAATGAATCCGCGTGATTCAATTCCCGCTACCAGATCAACTTTCTCATCTTTGAAAGGGTCCAATAACAACCTTGACGTCAGTATCAGGGTTTCAGGATCCTTTAGCAACGGAGTAATATCCTTGAAAACTATTCCTTTTTGTGGAAAATCGGGTATGTCACGAATGTGACCCCGAAGAACTTCAATATCTTTTGACCGAGATTTTGTCATAAATAATCCATCATTTGAAAACAGAAAAGCAACATTATAAGAATATTGGGAATATTTAAAAACGTTCTCTTCATTAATTCAAATATCTTCCGGAACTTTTAACTTTGCAGGTTCCGGTTTCAGGTTTTTAAATGGACTATTTTTAGAAACTCCGGTATGTTTCCGATCCTGATGCTACTGAAAATCACTTCCTTTTACAGAGTGATACAAAAATCAGATATCTGATGACTACATCGAATTTTTCACCTTACGACCAGAAACACTGGCATTTCATGAATCAGGCTTTTCATGAAGCGCAAAAAGCCGCTGATGCCGGCGACATACCTGTAGGTGCTGTCATTGTCCACGAAAACAGAATAGTTGCCAGGGGCCACAACCAGGTAGAACTGCTGAATGACCCGACAGCACACGCCGAAATGATCGCCCTCAGTGCCGCATTTGAATACTTTAACGAAAAGTATTTGTCTGAATGCTGCATGTATGTGACACTGGAACCGTGTGCCATGTGTGCCGGAGCCCTGGTCTGGTCCAAGATCGGACATGTTATATTCGGTGCTCAGGATGCGCAGGCCGGCGCCTGCGGTAGCCTTTTCAATATTGCCTCAAACGATCATCTGAATCATCGTGTCAAACTTGTTCAGGGTGTAATGGAACAGGAATGCGAAGCGCTTTTGCATGCTTTTTTCAGTGATAGGCGCGATAAAAAAAGCAAAAAGTAAACCATTCAGCTCCGGTATAAATTGTTGTTTCTGATGTAGGCGGCTATTTCAGGAGAAATCATGCCGCTTCCCGGTATATTGCCTTCAGCGATTTCATTTCTAATTTCAGTTGATGAAACATCCACCATGTCATGTTTGCAGTAATGAATGGTGAATTCGTCTAACGCTTCCGGCGGATCTTTCGGAATACCGGGCCTGGCAGCCACCAGCAGCGATACGTACCCGGATATTTTTTTATATTTATACCATGAAGGCATTGTTTGCAGAGTGTCACTGCCAATACAGAGAACAAAGCCGTGATCCGGATACCTTCCGGCCAGAGCAGCAATGGTTTTCAATGTATAGTGCGGAGCGGATATGTGCCTTTCTATATCTGACAGCCTGACTCCTTTGATACCCGACACGGCCAGCTCTACCATGTTCCACCGGTCTCTGAAAGGGGCAATTTCCGCCTGATCTTTGTGCGGAGGAGAGGGAGTGGGAACAATCCACAGTTCTGAAATGGTACCTGAAGACAAAAACGAATATACCATCGCCTCATGGCCACGGTGAAACGGGTTAAAGGTACCGAAAAACAATCCAGTAGCCATGCGAACATTACCAATTAAGCAAACGGCACCCCTTATCGCTCAGCTGTGACCGTTGTGAATTCCGACAGGCCTTCAAGCGCCCTGTCATAATATTCTTCAGCCTTTGACCGGTTTTCACCTCGCGGAAAAATCTGAACATACTGCTGGTACGAATCTACAGCACTCTGGAATCGCTCCTGCTGACGTTCACGAACACTGTTTTCAGCAAATTTCACATTGGCAAGGATTTTATTGACAAGTGCCCTCTCTGCCCACTTGCTTTCCGGAAACTGTTCTACTGTAAGGTCATAGTATATAGCGGCCGACTGAAATTGCCGCACTCTCATGTACATTTCACCCGCTTCGAACTTTTTCCTTGCAAGCTTGTCACGGAGCTCATCCATATATTCGCGGGCTTCATCAGCAAGTTCGGAGTCGGAATAACGCGTCACAAACAGCTGGAATCTG
>NZ_JAFIDN010000013.1:0-27205 GCF_017921895.1 Natronogracilivirga saccharolytica | reverse complement strand
GCATTGTAGGTTTCGGTCTGATCCAGGTTATACCTGGGACTCATCTGATAGTGAGAGTAAGCTTCCATAAACTCGGCTTCTTTACGGCGCTCATCCCTGGTATAGTTCCTGGCAAATCTGCGGAATTCGCTTGCTGCAATGAGATAAGAACGATTGTTAAAGTGACTTTTCGCAAGATAGTACTGTGCATCCGCGGCCATGTCGGTTCCTCTGGCCATTGACAGAACGGTTTCGAATGCATTGACTGCCTGGGAATAACGCTCCCGCTCATAGAGACCCATGGCTTTTTCATAAGCCACATCAATGGAGTCTCCCGGCCGGATCGTATGCCTGGAACTGCAGGCAAGTGCTGTTAAAGCCACAAGCAGTAAAATGACAACTTTGGTAGTAACGTTCATAAAATATTGATATTTATAACTGGCAAAATATGACAGGTAACGATCGGGTTAATTATCTCTATCCTTTAACTTGTCCAGAAGGGATTTTATTTCCCCCTGGTATTCAGATTCCTCAAATTCATCCAGTTTTTCCAGCGCGTTGTTGTAATGGTGGTTGATGGTTTTCGCTGCCTCATCTATAACACCAAGATCATGATATATCCGGATGACCTTCAATATGTCATCCTCACCTGCTTTGCTGTCTCCAAGAGTCTGATTCAGGATAATCCGGTCTGCATCATCAGCCCGTTCAAGAGCAAGAATAGAAAGGAAGGTTTTTTTACCTTCAATAATATCGCCCCCTACTTTCTTGCCGAAAGTGGAAGCGTCTCCAACGGCGTCGAGCAGGTCATCCTGAATTTGAAAAGCGATGCCTGCATGATCACCGATTTCTCCGCAGACTTCAACAGCTTCCTTTCCGGCGCCGGCAATCAGACCACCCAGCTGCATTGAACACCGTATCAGTGCCGCTGTCTTGGCTTTAATCATCTGCAGATACTCCCCGGAAACAACATCATCCCTGGTTTCAAAATCCATGTCCATAGCCTGTCCGTCGCATACCTCCTGCACTGCATCCAGGAAACAGGTCGTAAGCTCAGTTGTCATGGCATGCTGTTCAGGAAATTCCTTTCCATACCGGGTAAACTGTTTCATGGCCATCACAAAAAGCACATCACCCGAAAGTATTGCAGTTGCTTCATCCCATTTGTGATGTACTGTCGGCTGACCCCTCCGAGTTTCGGCATTGTCCATGATATCATCGTGAATCAGGGTGAAATTGTGCAGCATTTCCACAGCAAGAGCAGCAGGTATGGCCTTTTCAGGCTGACCACCGCAAAGTCCGCAGGAAAGCATGACCAGCCGGGGCCGAAGTCTTTTGCCACCCAGATTCAGCGTATAACTCACTGGCTGGTACAAGCGTGAGGGCTGATCTGGAATTGGCAGCGATTTCAGTGCCGATTGAAATAAATGATCCGGGTTTTTCAGCTTATCATCCAATGGTGACTGGTTTTTGGTTTGTATAGCGTGCAAATATACAAAAAAGTAAGTGCATCACCGCAAGGAAACCCGGCGCAAATGTATCATGTCAAGCTCGGTTGGCCTTTCGCAGCCCAGCAAGCACATAATGGTTTTGAAATCGGCTTCCCACTGTTTGTACAGCTTTTCCAGCCCCTCATACCCCTCCTGCTTCACGGCCCGGATAACCGGCTGTGCCGTAGCTGCCATAACAGCGCCCATACAAAGACTTTTTGCGATTTCAGAGCTGTGGCGGATACCACCGGAGGCAATGATTTCGCATTTCCCGCCTGCAAGGTCACGGGCAGCCAGCAGACATTCTGATGTTGGAATGCCCCAATCATCTGTAAAATGATCTTCTGAAGATGCATTCCGGATATTTTCAACCCGGCCCCAGCTTGTACCGCCCGCCCCGGCAATATCGACGGCAGCCACTCCGCAGTCAATCAGCTGTTCGATGACATTCTGGGAAAGCCCGGCCCCTGTTTCTTTCACTATAACCGGGATCTCCACTTCGCTCACAAGTTTCCTGATACCTTCCCGGACACCGCTGAAGTTGCGGTCACCGTTTTTCTGTCTGAGCTCCTGAAGCGGATTCAAATGTACAATAATGGCATCAGCACGTATGGTATCGACAAGAGCAGAGACTTTTTCCTTTTCCAGACCGCCTATTAACTGTGTGCCGCCGATATTTGAGGCTATGAAGGCCGATGGCGCTTCCTCACGGACAATGGAGAATGATTTTAAAAGGGAGGGATCTTCCAGCATGGCTCGCTGGCTTCCGACACCGAAAGGCAATATGTAGGCTTCACAGAATGCTGCAATGATTGCGTTCAGTGGTGTGGCCTCATGATGGCCTCCGGTCATAGACGAGATAAAAAGCGGAAAACTGAACCACCGGTTCAAAAACCGGGTTTCACAGCTAATTTCATCGTAATCAACTTCCGGCAGCGCGTTGTGAATGAAGTCAAATCGCTCGAACCCGCTGGTCTTCGCGTACCCGGCCTGGCCGGAAGTTGTAATGTCAAGATGATCTTTCTTCCGTTGTTCTATTTCCGGCATATTGTAAGTAAGTCAGTATTATGGCCCACCCCGGGATGCCCGATATACCGGGACGAAGGAACAGGCTTCACCATACATCAGCCTGTCAACATAAGGTAACAGTTTTTGGGTAGCATATAAATAGGCCGAAGGTGGAATAGCAACATCGGAACACCCCTTTAGCAAAACTCTCTTGCCTTCGTACTCAGACCAGTTCACCGATTCCATTTTTTTACGGAATCGTTCAAAAGCAGCTGATTCCGGTGTACCATAAATGATATTTCCGGCATGTTTCGAGGCATATGCAGCAACGAGCATATATGCCCAGGATGCAATAATAGCGTCACTTGAGCAATAAACCGCCAGTGTTTTCCCCTCATATTGCTGCCAGTCATGCTGGGCCAGAGCGCCGCGAAACTCTTTCTCTTTCAAAACCAGCTCCATGTGCAGGTAATCCTTCAGATCAAACGGTACAACTTCCGATTCATCATACCATTCCTGCAGATCAAGAGTGATCAGTCCTGATTTGGCTACTTTGTTTTCTATAACTTCAGCTTCACGGCTCATAGGCGTAACAATTCTCTGATTTTATCAAATTGGCTGTTTGCTTGCATTCATCCCCTTCCGGCGGAATAAACGAACTTCAGACGGAGAAGGACTCTCCGCATGAGCATGTTCGTGCGGCATTCGGATTAATGAAATGAAATCCCTTGCCCTCCAATCCGGCTGTATAGTCCAGTTCGGTGCCTGCGAGATAAAGAAAACTCCTCATATCGACAACGATTTTCAAACCATTGACTTCAAATTCCTGATCCTTCGCATTAGTGTCAGCACCGTTTTTGTCAAACTCAAGATTGTAGGTAAGTCCGGAGCAACCCCCTCCTACAACACCGATGCGGAGTGCGGCATTTTCTCCGGCTCCTTCATTTTCCTGAATTTCCCTGATTCGTTCGAGTGCTTTATCACTTATACTGATAGCCATAAGAAGATATTTCCTATACCGATTGAATGGTGATGTTCGGATCAATGCGCTTGGCCATACTTTCAATGGCGTACAGAGTACCGGTGGTGGCTGTCGGACAGGTTCCGCAAGCACCCTGATAATGGACTTTGAGAACATCATTTTCAAGACCGATCACCTTCAGCCCGCCACCATCAGCCAGAAGATAAGGCCGGACCTGTTCGTCCAGCATCTTGTTAATTTCAGCAAGCCGGGGATCATCCGAATTTTTCGCTTCCTCGCTGACGTTGACATTCGGATCATCGGTTTCAAGTTGTTCAATTGCTTCTGCTTCACGGATAGGCGGTGCCAGCTGGCGCAGCAGGGTGTTCCAGTCAATTCCTCCGTCCTGGGTAATGGTGACGTAACGGTCAACATAAAAGACGGAGATCACATGTGGAATTTTAAAAAGTTCACTGGCAAACGGATCGGCCACAGCTTCTTCAGGCGCTTCATAAGAGCGTGTTACACCCTGGGAAATGGGTTCCTGCAACACAAAGCGCATGGCATCCGGATTCGGGGTTCTTTCTATTTCAGCTATTTTTGGCATAACTACTGTAATTACAATGATTATTTGTCAGTATAAACGTCCGTATCAGATATCTATTTCCGTTTATCAGGTCATTCCGTTGTGACTTTTTCTTCACCTTTCAGGGCAGCGTTCAATGTATGCCATGAGAGGGTGGCACATTTGACCCGTGCCGGCAGATTCCGTACTCCGGCAAATACTTTCAGGCGCCCGAGATCATTGGGTTCCTTCTCGGGATCCATCTTGCCCTGGGTCATGTCATGAAACTGCCTGTAGAGCTTTTCAATTTCATCAATATGCTTGCCCTTTACGATGGTTGTCATCATGGAAGCCGATGCCTTGGAAATGGCACAGCCTTCACCTGTAAAGGTTACGTCTGTTACCACGTCGTTTTCATCAATATTGATAAAGACTTTGTACTTGTCACCGCAAAGCGGGTTGTACCCTAGTGCATCATGGTCTGCGGGATTGAGTTCCTTGAAATTTCTCGGGGTTTTGTTATGGTCAAGCAATACTTGCTGATAAAGATGACTTGTATTGTCAATCATTTTTTCCGTTCGCTGATTACTGAGTTATCTGAATATTTCCAACACCTTATGCAAGGCTGCAACAAGCTGATCAATTTCTTCTTCAGTATTATACATGGCCATTGAGGCCCGGGTAGTTGCTACCAGTCCGAGACGCTCCATGAGTGGCTGCGTGCAATGGTGGCCGGTCCGGACGGCAACACCTTCCAGATCAAGAATGGTACCGATGTCATGCGGATGAACACTATCAAGCACAAATGAAATTACCGATGACTTGCCGGGTGCTTTCCCAATGATATTGAGTCCTTCGATTGCAGACAGTTCACTTGTTGCATATGCAAGCAACTCCTGCTCTCTTTGGTATATGGCATCATAGCCGATGCTACGGATATATTCGGCAGCTCTGCCCATTCCGATGGCACCTGAAATATTGGGTGTGCCGGCTTCAAATTTGTATGGCAGATCATTAAACAATACTTCGTCAAATGAAACACTGAGGATCATATCTCCACCGCCGCGGTACGGGGGCATTTCTTCGAGCATCTCTTTTCTGCCGTACAATATGCCGATGCCTGTAGGGCCGTACATTTTGTGCCCGGAGGTTGCATAAAAATCACAGCCGATTTTCTGCACATCAACTTGCATGTGAGATACTGCCTGGGCTCCGTCAACAAGTACTGGCACACCTTTTCCGTGGGCGATCTTCGTAATTTTCTCTACCGGATTAACTGTTCCCAGCGTGTTTGAGACATGTACGATGCCAACAAGCCTTGTACGGTCGCTGATCATCGACTCAAAAGCATCCAGGTCAAGTATCCCGTCATCACTGACAGGAATCACCTTCAAACTGGCATTTCTGTCATCACACAGCATTTTCCAGGGGACAATATTGGAGTGATGTTCCATTGTGCTGATCAGGATTTCATCACCCTCGCCGATGTTCTTTCTCCCCCAGGACTGCATAACGAGATTCATGGCATCGGTGGCGCCGGATGTGAAAATAATCTCCTTGCTTTCACGGGCATTGATGTGACTTCGGAGAGATTCACGCGCCTGCTCCATGGCATCGGTGGCTTCCTGGCTGAGCAGGTGCACACCACGATGAACATTGGCATGGTAGCGGCTGTGGTAATCACGATAGGCATCCTGAACCTGACGCGGCATCTGGCTTGATGCGGCATTGTCAAGATATGCCAGTGGTTTGCCGTGGACTTTCCGGCTGAGAACCGGAAAGTCTTCACGGCAGTTTTGAATCGTCGTATGTTGATCTTTGAGTACTGTACTCATAGGCCTGTCAGGCAGTTTCTTTTATGGATTTACTTGCCTTCGTGAACGATTCAACCTCTTTGCTCAGTCTTTCCTGAATTGAGCTTACGGGGATTGATTCAATCACATCCAGTGCAAATCCATATGTCAGAATTTCCTTGGTCTGCTCATGAGTCAGACCACGGGACTTCAGATAGAACACCTCTTCTTCGTTCAGCTGACCGATGGTTGCTCCATGGCTGCAGGAAACATCATCAGCAAAGATCTCAAGCTGCGGCTTGGCATATGCCGTTCCGGTTTCGGAGAGCTGCAGATTTCTGTTTTCCTGGAACGCATCGGTTTTCTGGGCGTCCTGACGTACAAAAATCTTACCGTTGAACACGGATGTCCCGTCGCCGTCAATGATACATTTATGAAGCTGATGGCTCGTGCAGTTCGGCATGGTATGATCCATGATACTATGTGTATCGGAAAGCTGTTCGCCGTTGACCATGACCAGGCCATCAAGTGTTGCGTGGGTATTTTCATCCGTCAGTACCGCCTTGACATCACTTCGCGACAGTTTTGAGCCAAGCTGAATGGCGTACGATTTGTAATCACTGTCTCTGCTGATGTCTGCCGCAAGCCGGGAAATGTGGAAAGCCTCGCGACTGTCCCTCTGCAACTTTACATGGGTCATGTGCGAGTTCTCGGCAAGAGCGATCTCGGAAACCGGACAGTTGAAATAGACATTATTGCCCAGACCGATATGATCTTCCACAACCGTCATTTCGCTTGACTGATCACCAACAACCAGACAGCGCGGCGTCATAACATACTGGTACTGTTCATCGGTATTTATGAACAGCAACTGTATAGGTTCTTCGATTTTTACAGACTTCGGGACATAGATAAAAGCACCGTCCCTGAACACCGATGTGTTGAAGGGTACAAAGGGATCGTCATCCCATTTGGCATATTTTCCGATATGTTCCAGTGCCGTTTTATTCCCTTCCTTGAGCACATCATGCAAATTGGCAACAATTACTCCATCAGGCAGCCGGTCGGTTTTGGACCACTCCTTGCTGAATACACCATTGATAAACGTCAGGTGATGATGTTCGGCTTCCGGATAAATAAAATCAGACACATTATCCGGAACATTGGGTTGTTTAACATCGGCTGCCCTGACAAAACTGTGCTTCTCAAGCGGTTTTAACGAAAAGTATTTCCACTCTTCATGCCGGGTTGTCGGCAGCTGCAGACCGGCAATGGCATTTCGCGCTTCGTTTTGAAGCGCTGCTACCTGACCGTTGGCAGAAACCGATTGATCAAACTGACCGACAAGCCTGTCCAGAAAGAGTGTTTCTTTTGAAATGTCTGTCATTACTTAGCCTCTCCATTTACTTCTGTGTTGGCTGTTACCCATTCATATCCGTGCTCTTCGAGTTCAAGAGCAAGTTCTTTGCCACCGGACTTGTGAATACGCCCGTTGACGAGCACGTGAACATAATCAGGTGTGATATAATTGAGAATGCGCTGGTAGTGCGTTACCAGCAGTATGGCATTGTCTTTGCCCGAAAGCTTGTTGATCCCTTCAGATACAATGCGCAATGCATCGATATCCAGACCGGAGTCTGTCTCGTCAAGCAAGGACAGTTTGGGGTTCAGAACTGCCATCTGCAGAATTTCATTGCGCTTCTTCTCTCCACCGGAAAACCCGGCATTCACATTTCGCTCGAGAAACTTGGCATCCATCTCCACGAGCTTGAGCTTTTCGGCTACATAATCTTCAAACTCGAGAGGATCAAGCGGATCTTCCCCGTTCTCCTTTCTGAGCTGATTGTACGATTCACGCATCAGCATGGAATTACTGACTCCGGGAATTTCAACGGGATACTGAAATGCCATGAACACGCCTTTTCGCGCACGCTCATCCGGCTCCATTTCTGCAAGATCCTCTCCTTCATAAAGAATCTGTCCATCGGTTATCTCGTACGAGGGATGGCCGGCTATGATTTTTGCCAGAGTACTTTTGCCGCTGCCGTTGGGACCCATGACAGCGTGAACTTCACCGGCTTTGATTTCAAGGTCAATTCCGCGGAGAATTTTTTCGCCTTCCACTTCGGCGTGAAGATTTTTAATTGTCAGCATTTAGTTATATCTGTTTTGAATCGTTACTGTTATAATGTGTAATCAAGACAATTCCGGAGTTAAACCGGAAGGCTGAATCCATCAGCCCACACTGCCTTCGAGCTTGATGCCGAGAAGTTTGATTGCTTCCACTGCAAATTCCATCGGCAACTCTTTGAAAACTTCTTTGCAAAACCCGTTAATAATCATTGAGACCGCGTTTTCTTCGTCGAGTCCGCGTTGCTGCAGATAAAAAATCTGGTCCTCTCCGATTTTTGATGTCGTTGCCTCGTGCTCAACGCTGGAGCTGTTGTTTCCGGCTTCCAGGTAAGGGAATGTATGGGCCCCGCACCGATCGCCGATCAGCATGGAATCACATACCGAGTAATTTCGGGAATTCGTGGCTTTCGGACTGATTTTTACCAGACCGCGGTAACTGTTTTGTGATTTGCCGGCGGCAATTCCCTTGGATATGATGGTACTGTTGGTGTTTTTCCCGAGATGGATCATCTTTGTGCCGGTATCGGCTTCCATCTTGTCATTGGTTACAGCCACCGAATAAAATTCACCAATGGAGTTGTCTCCCTTCATGATGACACTGGGATACTTCCAGGTGATAGCGGAACCGGTTTCGACCTGCGTCCAGGAAATCTTGGAGTTGACGCCCTTGCAAAGGCCCCGCTTTGTCACAAAATTGTAAATTCCGCCGACACCTTCTTCATTGCCGGCATACCAGTTCTGCACAGTGGAATATCTGATCTGGGCATTGTCAAGAGCGACCAGTTCCACTACGGCAGCATGAAGCTGATTGCTGCTGAACTGGGGAGCGGTGCAGCCTTCCAGATAACTGACATAGCTGTCATCTTCAGCTATAATGAGTGTACGTTCAAACTGGCCTGACTCTTCATTGTTGATACGGAAGTATGTCGAAAGCTCCATGGGGCTTACAACACCTTTCGGTACATACACAAACGATCCGTCGGAAAACACAGCCGAGTTCATGGCCGCAAAGAAATTGTCATTATACGGAACAACAGAGCCCATGTATTTTTTGACCAGCTCAGGATACTCCTTTACAGCCTCGGAGATGGAGCAGAAAATGACCCCTGCTTCGGCAAGCTTTTCCTTGAATGTTGTCGCTACGGACACACTGTCAAAAACAGCATCCACGGCCACGCCGGCAAGCATTTTCTGTTCCGATATAGGAATTCCGAGTTTCTCGTATGTCTCCAGAATCTCCGGATCGACTTCATCAAGACTGTTCAGCTGGGGCTTTTTCTTGGGCGACGAATAAAACTGAATTTTGTCATAGTTGATTTTGGGATACTTGATATTGGCCCAGAGAGGGTCTTTCATGGTTTTCCAGTTCCGGTACGCTTTCAGACGGAACTCGCGCATGAAATCCGGCTCTTCCTTAATGTCGGAAATCATGTTTACGATATCCTCATTTAGTCCCTTCGGGAAGTAGTCGTACTCAACATTAGTCTTGAATCCGTATTTGTACGGCTGTTTAACCAGATTCTCTATGGTTTGGGTATCACTCATAACGGAAAGAAAATTTGAATTTTTAGCTGTGACTCTGCTGTACGATTAACAGCGGCCGGATGTGTGACAGTAAAAAAACTGCGGTTTGTCGGAACATAATGCAGTTCGGCATTGCTGATTATATCAGTGCCTGTGCCATACATTGCATTCAACCACGCTGACCCCTGCAGAAGTTCCTTATTTTTAACAAATCTAAATATAAGGTTTATAACGGGCGAAACCGAATAAAATTAGCTCCCGGGCTTTACCGCCCTGGCAAACACAAATGCTTAAGTAAGCGCTTTCATTTTTACATTGTGTTGTATAATTTCAGTTGAAGTTTCAATAATGCACGAAAGCCGGGCGATGCATAAATGCAGCCCCGGCAGTCTCATATTATTTATCTGACTACCAATAAATCTAACTCATACATATTATGATCATGCATAGCCGTCAGTTACTCCTGCTTCTGGCAGGCATCTTTCTTTTCTCTTCCTGTGCACCGGAAGAAGAAGCTGATTACCCCTCACCTCCCCCTACACCTGAATGGGCTGAAAATGCCACCATATACGAGGTGAACGTCCGCCAGTATACCGAAGAGGGAACATTTGAAGCATTTGCCGAACATCTTCCCAGGCTTCAGGAAATGGGCGTGGACATTTTGTGGCTGATGCCGATTCATCCCATCGGAGAAAAGGAGCGAAAGGGTGAACTGGGCAGTTACTATTCCGTTTACGATTACTATGACGTCAACCCCGAATTTGGTGACCACAACGATTTTCGCAAACTCGTCGAAAAAATCCATGACAAGGATATGTATATCATCCTGGACTGGGTAGCCAACCACACTGCCTGGGATGCTGTCTGGACCGAATCGCATCCGGAATTATACGAACGGGATGACGAAGGCAACTTTATCATTCCCCCGGACACTGACTGGACCGATGTGATTCAGCTGGATTATGACAATCCCGAAACACATGAGATGATGCACGACGCCCTGCAGTTCTGGGTGGAAGAGTACAACATCGACGGCTACCGGGCCGATGTTGCCGATCTGGTTCCAACAGCTTTCTGGAATGAAGCCCGTTACCGGCTGGAGCAGATCAAACCTGTCTTCATGCTTGCGGAAGCCGAGACATCCGAACATCACGAACATGCATTTGACATGTCTTACGGCTGGGAAACCCATCACATGATGAATGAGATTGCTGCGGGAAATGTCACACTTGACGAGTTTGAAGAGCACCTGCAGGAAAACCGGGACCGGTTCCCGGATCATGCCTACCGGATGCAGTTCACTTCAAATCATGACGAAAACAGCTGGAACGGAACCGTTTTCGAGCGTTACGGTGATGGAGCCGAGACATTTGCCGTTCTGGCCGCTACCATTCCGGGCATGCCGCTTGTATACAGCGGACAAGAAGCTGCCATGGACAAGCGGCTCGAGTTTTTCGAAAAAGATCCCATCGAATGGGGCGATTATCCCCTGCTCAATTTCTACACCCGCCTGCTGCACCTGAACCGGGATAACGAAGCCCTGTTCAACGGCATTCACGGAGGTGATTTGGTTCGGCTGGAAACCACAGCAGATGACAACATTTTCGCATTCTATCGCCAGAAAGGCGACAATATGGTTTTCGTGATCCTCAATCTCAGTGATGAAGAGGTCTCGTTTGATATCGAGTCCGCGGAAATCGCAGCCGTTTATACCGAGCTTTTCAGTGATGAAGAAGTCGAGATGGCTGCCATGGAATCATGGACGTTCGAGCCCTGGGAATACAAGGTCTATTACTTCTGATCCGCATCGGCCATCAGAGCTGTTACACATGAAGTGTTCACAATGTCTTCCCAGTTGCACCCGCGTGACAAATCATTCATAGGTTTGTCCAGGCCCTGAATCACAGGGCCTGTTGCGGTTGCGCCCGCAAGTCGTTCCGTGATCTTGTAAGCGATGTTGCCGGCATCAAGATTGGGAAATATATATACGTTGGCCTTGCCGGCCACACTGGAGTCCGGGGCTTTTCTTTTTGCTACTGATGCGACATAAGCCGTATCAAACTGCAGCTCACCGTCAATATCAAGATCCGGCTTTTTTTCCGCAGCAATCTTGGTTGCATTTGCCACCATTTCGCTCCGCTCATGTTTGGCACTTCCCAGTGTTGAGAAAGACAACATGGCTACCATCGGTTCCTCATCTGTCAAAGCCTTGTGTGTTAGTGCCGAGTCAATGGCTATGCTGGCAAGTTGCTGTTCATCCGGATAGGGAACAACGGCACAGTCTCCATAGGTGAAAACCTGCCCGTCCATGGTACTCATAAGAAAAATACTGGAAACAATATTGGATCCGGGTTTCAGGCCGATACCCTGAATAGCCGCACGCAAAACATCTCCGGTGGTATTGTCCGCACCTGCCACAGCCCCGTCGGCATCACCGGATGCAACCATCAGCGATGAATAGTAGAGCGGCTGCCGGGCCACTTCAAGTGCCTGATCCCTGGTTATCCCCTTATGCTTACGTTTTTCATAATAAAGATCAGCATAGCGGTCAAGCTGTTCACCGTCCTTAATCTCAGAATAAAGGATGGTATCCGGAAGTCTGACCGACTCGGTTGCCGCAAAATGCCGGATTTCCTTCTCCGGCCCTACCAGAATAACGTCAGCAAGTTTGTTGTCAGCCAGAAATGCAGCAGCTTTGATCGTTCTCAAATCCTCCGTTTCACAGAGTACAATTTTTTTCCTGATCAAACCCGACCTGTACCGTATCCGACTAATGATATCCATAAAGTTTTATGTTTGTGTTTGAAAAATAGCTTCTGTAAGTCTTTTCTATTTGGCAGCCTCACCGCAATTAAATTCGTGTTGTTCTTTGCAGATCAAAACTAATGCAATTATTCCAATGATTCCATATCGGCCTGCTCATCTTCCCCGCCCTCCGGTTCAGAAGTGTCCGGTATCAGAATCAGATCCCTGTTGCCGAAAAACAACGGATTCTGGGACCTGTCGTGCAGCCGCCGGGATGTAAACGGAACATTTCTTTCCAGATAATCACTTATCTCACCCGCAGTACGAAATCCATCCTGAATGGATTTGAAGAAATACCAGGTAAATAAATCATAAGGATACTGAACCCGGTCATTCGGTCCCGAGTATGGCCCTGAAATCTCACCGGGTTCGGATGCCCAGAACAGCGCTGTATTTTCCCGGCCACCGGTCAATTTGCGGGACAGTTCGTCAACTGCCTGATCCCTGCCTCGGATTTCACCGGATACTTCCTGGCCAAATACAGATGCCCTCGACCAATCCGTGTCCATAACAATAAGTGATGACCTTGTGTGCAAAGCACCGATTGCATCCGCCAGAGCCTCAAATGAAACGTACCGCTCTTCTCTGTCACCCGGATCATAATCTACAGGCAGCAGAAAAAGGCTGTCTTCTTCATCCGTAAACGCATGGCCATAATAATAAAAATAGAAATCGGACTCCTCCGCAGACAGATGGCGTCCGCCAATTTTCAGCGAATCACCATCATCAATAAACTGCAGCATGTCATCTCTGGACATATCCTCAAGGATAACAATATTATCGGAGTAGAGTCCGGCGGCATCGCGGAAATAGCTTGCCGCCAGTTCTGCAACCCGGTCGGCATGGGGTAAAATTCTGACGGGATCTTCATAGGTGCCGTTGGCGATAATGACAGCAATGGCATCAGGATTTGTTCTCTGATTGTCAGGGAGATTTCTCTCCACTTCAAGATCTCCAAATACAGGTCTGTCTGACTGAACTACCAGATGGTCGCTTTCCGTCACATCCGCAACCCGCCATACCCGGCTGACCTTTTCTTTTTGGATATAGGCAGCCTCACCGCTTTTGAGAATACGAAACCAACCGTCATTCAGATCCGTCAGGAAAGGAAATCTGCTTTCAGCACCTGCATGGCGGATGATATTGTTGCTGATCAGCGCGGGTGAAGACCTGACAGGAACATCAGAGGAGTCGGTGACAACAAATTCCTGCATAAAATCAGAAACCGGGATACGCGAGCGGAACCGATGCTCTTCATAAGAAACCGTGATATCAAGGGAAAGCGTATCCCCGGCATCCAGCTGCTGCAGACCGGACTTTTCAGGGATATTTACGGCAAGGCGGTTTTCTTCAAAAGCCAGATTTTCATCCGAAACCAGGACGCTGTCTCCCCTGTGGATGGATAATGTGGCAGCGGCATCTTCCGGAAGTTCTGCGGGGATGGTATCATGTTCAACTATTGTACCGGTTTTTTGCAGCTGCCGCTTCTCTCCGGCCGGCCGTGCCTCTCCGACCGGCTTCATGCTGAAATACGATGCGAGTCCGATGCTGAGCGCAGCTGAGTTCAATAACGCCCGGTCTCTTGTGGAAAGCTTGTCCGCATCGATAACGGATGTATTGGCCAGATAAAGTCCGATCCCCATTCCCGTCATTCCAAGTGCGAGATAACCGTAACGGGGCCTGTACTGCTGAATGTACCTTCTGGAGATCAGATGTTCATTGTATTCTGCTTTCGTAGACAGCAGAAAATCAAGCTCCAGAACCGGGTTCTGGGGACTAGGAGCACCGGATTGCTGGAAGTAGACTGAGTCGGATACTACCGTACGGGAGTCGTAATCTCTGGCCGTCTCATCATCTACCACCCATGAAGTGGTCGTACATCCGGCAAAGAAAAAAATCAGCAGAACTGCTGCAACGGGAAACCCATTCCGGTAAAAACCGGAGCAGTCCGGCATACTATTGAATTCGATATCTTGCAAGAGCTGTAAAGGTGCTCAGATCCACGGTGACTGTTTGTAAGCAGTGGCAATTTTTGCTGCATCTATAGCAATTACCAACTCCTCATTGGTTGGTATAACGTAGACATCGACTTCTGAGTTGTCTGTGCTGATTTTTCGTTCACCGGTCAGTGATGCATCGCGGTTTTTGTCATGATCCAGCTCAACCCCCATGGCGTCCAGGTTCTTAAGTGCTCCTTCGCGGATATCAGGCGAGTTCTCGCCGATCCCTGCGGTGAAAATAAGGGCATTGCACCCATTCATAACGGCATAATAGGAGCCGATAAACTGCCGGATCCGGTAACAGAAGCTTGAAACGGCCTGGGCACAGCGCTTGTCCCCGTTTTTGGCCTCTTCCAGCAGATCCTGCATATCACTGGCATACCCGCTCATCCCAAGCAGGCCGCTGTGTCTGTTAAGCAGTGCATGCAGATTATTCAGTGAAAGCTCTTCCTTTTCAACCAGATAAAAAAGTATGGACGGGTCAATATCTCCGCTCCTGGTTCCCATTATAAGTCCTGACAACGGTGTAAAACCCATACTTGTATCAACTGAATCTCCGTTTTTTATAGCCGCTATGGATGAGCCGTTGCCAAGGTGACAGGTGATCAGCTTGCTGTCATCGGGACCCTTGCCCGTAATCCTGTAATATCTGCGGCTTACGAAATAATGAGAGGTGCCGTGGAAACCGTATTTTCTTATGCGGTATTTACGGTACATCCGGTTGGGAATGCCATACAGATAGGCATCGGGTGACAGGGTCTGATGGAAAGCGGTATCAAACACTGCGACATGGGGCACATCGGGAAGATGCTTTCGGGCGGCCTCGATACCTGAAAGGTTTGGAGGATTGTGCAGTGGTGCCAGGTCAATGGCCTGTTCAATTGCTTCAATAACCGATTCATCAATAAGAACGGAATCTTTGAAAGACTCGCCGCCATGGACCACCCGGTGTCCCACGGCTTTGATGTCATCAACTGACCCGACGAGCTTGTTTTCCTTGTCCAGTATAAAGTCCATGACAGCCTTCAGGGCCTGGTTATGATCCTCAATGACTGTCGTCTCTTTTACCGGCTTCTGGTCAACGATATGATGTTTTACAATGGATGTGACTGCCCCGATCCGCTCCACAGAACCGACACAAACATGATCTTCTTTTTCTGTTTCAATTAGCTGATATTTTACCGAAGAGCTTCCGCAGTTAATGACGAGTACTAGCATAGCTGAAATGATTTATAAAAAAGATGAAATGATCATGACCGGCTGAAATCCGGACACACATGAGCATGATTAAAAACGGTCATGGGATAACATGTGACGATATAAATCCAAACATTTAAACAGATGAAATTGCATTAAGGAAATAAACACTAAAACCGGAACTGAGAACCAACGCCAAGTACGTGTCGAATATCGAAATTGTCTTCATCTCCGGGCACTTCCGAAACCCAGAAAGGTATCTCATAACGTATGAAAAAGCCGCGGTCACGGCCAAGATAGTCGGGTATATTGAATGACAGCATAAAACCTGCTCCTGTATTCAAAAGCAACTGCTGCCACTCCGGCTTGCCCGCATCACCGGTAAGTGCATTTTCTGCATCGCTTTGATACATCAATCCTGCATCTGTAAATAAGTAGGACTCCAGACGCAGCACATCACCAAGATAAGGGATTTTGGCAAAATATGTGTTTATTGGATTGGGATAGTAGAAGTCAAGGTTCATGGCGATTGCGTGTTGTACCCAGCCCATCACTCCGGCTTCTCTGGAATCGGTTGTCTGCATGGTATAACCTCGCAATGCGGGACCGCCGGCAACATGCACCCAACCTGAGCGGACCCAGTCTACAGGAATGGTACCCTTTGCTCTGGTCAGCGGCGACCGCAGCTGATCAAATGATGCTGCTTCCGATACCGAATATCGCAGCTCCGGAGGTACAGCATCCGATGAAAACCCTCCGAACAGTCTGGTCCGGACAGAAAACCCGGCCGGCATGCTGATATGCTGCAGCAGCTCAAGCTGTGCCTGGCCAAACAGCCCTTCTGTGCCAAGGGCTTCCGGGTGGCCGCCTGACTCATACGCAAAATTGATAAACGGATCATCTGTGTCAGCAGGCAAACCTGCAGTTGCAGTCAACGATGCTGTCCACCGTCCAAGTAAGTTCCTGTCCCGTTTTTTTGCATTAGTACGGAAATACAAAACGGGTGACTCCTGCCATAGTTCTTCATAAAGCAAGTAATCATGGTCGAACCGGTAATATAAACCTGCAAATCCCTCAAGTTCGAAAGTTTCATATTCGTCAAAACCGGGCTGCCAGCGTTTACTCAGACCCGCTTCATGCCTGTGAACGCCGGTTCGAATGGAGCTGCGCAAATGTATGGCCCCCTCGTTCTGGGGGCTGCTTATTCTTTCAACAGGATGTGCGTAATTAAACATGTAGGAAACAGGCGTATCGGGAATCCGGGTACCGAGCCAGACTCCTGCATTGATCCGGTGTGGTCCGTCAAGGAAAGTCCTCGGGTCTTCACCCCGGAACCGCAGGCCCACGATCACTCCGTCGACAGAGTTGAACCAAACATCGGGCGCAACACCTACCTCGTAACTATCCGTGCTGATAAGCTGCGCTTGTGATGAAACCGGCATGTATGCACAAACCAGCAGCGCCAGGGCTGCTGGTATCAGAGAGGGTAAAAAGGTCTTTGATTTCAAATCGGATTTCCAGAATTGCTTTGTCATTACCATGTAATTGCGATAGTCAGTAGTTTTTCAACATTAAATAGTTACTGCGGCACATTGATTTTCCACTCCGGTAAAACTTCGCCGGTAGTCAAGATATCATGAATCAGTTGTATAAGGCGAGCCTGTTCCGGCCATTTAAGAATTTTTTTTGCCTCCGGAGCGGAAACCCATTTGTAACTTTGATGCTCATGATTTAATCTTATGTCAGATTGACCGGTTATTCCGGCAGCAAACGCGGCTATGTGATGAATGGTATCGGTATTGTGATCATAAAATTGATTAATTTGCGGCACAACCCAGAAATCATGTACATTGCAACCTGTTTCTTCTCCTAATTCCCTCAAAGCTGCCGATGAACGATGCTCACCCGGATTCACTTTTCCACCGATCATCCTCCACTGCCCGGCGTACATCGCAGATTCGGCGCGTTTGAATATCAAAAACCGGACATCTTCCTGTATCTGCCTGTATGGATAAACATCGACCAATTTTAATGACATTATGCTCTTAAATAAATGTTGTTTGAACCGTTCTGACTATTCTGCTGATTATGTTAACCGGCTTTCGTTTCCGCTGCTGTGTCTCTTCCTTGTTTCCGTTATTTCAATAACTGCCTTAAACAATCCGGAAACAGTGTCAGGTTCATCTGCCGGCAAAGTGAAATTATCCCATTTTGGAATGAATTCCATGGAAAATTATTCTGATCCCGGTTCATTAGAGAATGAAGACACCCTGTTTGTAAAGGAGTTTCTGCTGGCAGAGGATGTAATTGAGCGGGAACCGGTGGAAGTGGTAGAATCATACAGCATGGCTGACTCCAGAGCCTGGTGCTTTGCCCGGATTCACAACAATGATGAAATGCAGGATCTCTTTTTCAAATGGTATCATGAGGATGAACTCTATTTTGAAATGAACAGTAAAATCGGGATCTCTCCGAACTGGCGCACCTACTCTTCCGTTGGTCTTCAGCCGGGCAACTGGCGGGTTGAACTGCAGGATGAGCAGGGCAATGTTCTCGAAGAAATTGAATTTGTTGTCAGTGAATAGTCAATACTGCTTCTTCATCCGGTCCGGCCGCGGGTCGTCATCCCGGATCACCCAGTAAGTAGCTTTTTCAGCATCCGGTTTCAGGCCAAGCAAGTCTTTTGTCCCGAAATGCCTTCTTATAAATCCGACCGGGGTAATCATCAGATAGAATACAACAGTAATGATGATACGGGTGACGATCGTACCCAATACAAGCGCGATCAGCATCCAAATGATATACGGATAACGAAGCATTTGCGGCGCTGTCAGACCCGCAAGCAGAAAAAGTACTCCTGCAAGCGACACGATTATGGCCGTGCGGACAAGTTCCCAGTCCTGAAACCAGGTTATAATCACAGGCACTATCAGGCCCAGCATGACAGCCATGACCCATCCGAACTGCCTGAGGACGTTTCTGTTTATTGTTATTTCACTGAGCAGTTTTTTGAACATAATCCGGTTATGCTTTACGGAGTCAGAAAACTTAATCGGGTTGAAGTGATGCCATGGTCTTCTCAGGATCAGCCAGGCGGTCTTTGTCTTTCTTTTCAATTATAAACCGATCCATGACAAGGACATCCATATCCGTGCGCATAAAACAGCGCCATGCATCCTCGGGAGTGCAGACAACAGGCTCTCCGCGGACATTAAAACTGGTGTTAATGATAACCGGACACCCCGTAAGCCTGGCAAATGACGTGATCAGCCCATGGTATCTGGGATGGGTTTTGCTGTTGACAGTCTGAATACGCGCCGATCCGTCAACATGGGTGATTGCCGGCAGTTCCGAACGAACCTGATGCAGTTTGTCGAGTCCAGTGACCGATTCGTCTACCGGTTTGCGGATATCGTCAGCAACATCAGCAACCAGTAGCATGTACGGACTGGGTTCAGCAAGCTTGAAATAGTTTTGAACCTCTTCCTCGGCAACACTTGGTGCGAACGGACGGAAGCTTTCCCGGTATTTGATTTTCAGATTGAGTGTTTTTTGCATGGATTCCGAGCGGGGGTCACCAAGAATGGAGCGTCCGCCAAGTGCTCTGGGACCAAACTCCATGGGGCCCTGAAACCAGCCGACCACCTTCCCGCCTGCCAGATGTGCGGCAGTTTTTTCAAGCAGTTGCGGCTCTTCGTGGGGATGATCAGCAATTCCGGCGTAATCCGGAACAGACCTGAGAAATTCTGCAATGTCGTTCGTCCCAAATGAAGGTCCGAGAAAAGTACCCTTCATGGCATCCGGCCGGGTAACCTTACGCGGTTTTTTGAAATAACGGTGCCAGCCCAGAAATGCCGCACCGGCCGACCCGCCCGCATCTCCGGATGCAGGCTGAATCCATAACTTCTCACAAATTCCCTCCCTGAGGATGCGGCCGTTGCCAACACAATTCAATGCAACACCACCGGCAAGGCAGAGGTTGCGGCTGCCGGTAACGTTCACGGCATACCTGGCCATCCGTACCATAATTTCTTCCGTAACGTATTGAACAGAAGCCGCCAGATCCATCTCACGTTGTGTCAGCGGTGATTCCGGTTTGCGGTGCGGGCCTCCGAAGAGTCTGGAAAACCGTCTGTTTGTCATGGTGAGCCCGGGGCCATAGCCAAAGTAGTCCATATTCATCCGGAAAGAGCCGTCCTCCCGCAAATCAATTAATTCGCTGAGAATAACATCCTTGTATTTCGGCTTTCCGTAAGGTGCCAGTCCCATCACCTTGTATTCACCGGAATTAACACGAAACCCCGTGAAATAGGTAAATGCGGAGTAAAGCAGCCCAAGGGAGTGGGGAAAGTGCAACTCGCGGTTCAAAGTAATTGTGTTTCCCCGGCCGTGACCGATGGAACTGGTAGCCCACTCGCCTACACCATCCATCGTGAGAATTGCTGCTTCTTCAAAAGGTGAAGGATAAAAAGCGGATGCCGCGTGGGACTCATGGTGCTCCGGAAACAACAGTTCTCCTTCAAATCCCAGCTCGGAACGAATATGGTCGGATATCCACAGTTTTTGCTTTATCCACACAGGCAGGGCTTTCCAGGCGCTTCGAATGCCGGAAGGAGCGTATGCCAGATACGTTTCAAGTATGCGCTCAAACTTCAGAAAGGGTTTGTCATAAAAGACAACGGCATCGATGTCTTTTATTGTGATACCGTTTTTTTCAAGACACCATGCAATGGCATTGGAAGGAAAGTTCTGGTCGTGTTTGATACGGGTAAATCTCTCCTCCTGTGCTGCGGACACCAGTTCACCATTGGTCAGCAGAGCTGCGGCGGCATCATGGTAGTAACATGAAATGCCGAGGATATGAACGGAGTCACCTGCCATTCAGATGCGTTTTAAAGTAGTCCAGGGTACGGTCAAGCCCGTTATTCCTGTCGACTACCGGCTCCCAGTCCAGTAAATTTCTGGCCAGGGATATATCGGGCTGCCGGACATTGGGATCACCCTGCGGCAAATCTGTGTGTTTAATGGGGCTGCTGCTTCCGGTGCGCCTGATTATTTCGTTTGCAAGTTCGTTGATGGTTATTTCATCAGGGTTGCCAAGATTCACCGGTTCGGCATGGTCTGTTTTGCACAGTCTGATGATCCCTTCCACAATATCATCAACATAACAGAATGAACGCGTTTGAGAACCGTCCCCGTAGACCGTCAGCGGTTCATTTTGCAGTGCCTGGGTAATGAAGTTTGGAAGCACGCGGCCGTCATCCATACGCATATAAGGACCATATGTATTGAATATGCGTGCAATATGGGTCTGAATATCATGGTTGCGATGATAGGCCATGACCAGTGCTTCGGCAAACCGTTTGGCCTCATCGTACACGCCGCGCAAACCAACCGGATCGACATTGCCGTAGTAGGTTTCTTTTTGGGGATGTTCCAGCGGATCTCCGTAGACTTCGCTTGTTGAAGCAAGCAGGAACCGTGCACTTTTCTCTTTTGCCAGACCAAGTGCCTTGTGAGTCCCGAGAGAACCGACTTTAAGTGTCTGTATCGGCAGGTTCAGGTAATCCACAGGGGAAGCCGGTGAGGCAAAGTGAAGAATCAGATCTACCTTGCCGGGTACATAGAGATACTCGGTAACGTTATATTTTATGAAAGTAAACCTGTCATTTCCGAAAAAATGACCGAGATTGTCGAGATTTCCGGTTGACAAATTATCGATACAAACCACCTCTGCACCCTCTTCAATAAACCGGGCACACAGATGAGAGCCGATAAATCCGGCACCTCCCGTAATCACTATGCGGTCAGGCATTGGTTACTTTCCGGTTGACATTCACACCACGCCGCCCGACACTGAAGTAGGTAATGTTGAGCTCTTCCATCCGCTCAAGATCGTAAAGGTTGCGTCCGTCAAATATCACCGGTTCTTTCATAAGTTTGATAAAGTTGTCAAAATCGGGACGGCGGAATTCATTCCACTCAGTACTGATGATGAGTGCATCAACATCTTGCAGTGCCGATGTCTGATCTTCGACATAATCTATCTGAGAGCTTATTTCTTCTCCAACAGCGGCAGGAAATGTTTTGCGGGCTTCGGGGTCATAAGCTTTCACGTGTGCACCCAGCCCGATAAGTGCCTGAATGATATAGATTGCCGGAGCTTCACGTACGTCATCGGTCTCAGGCTTGAATGTCAGGCCCCAGACACCAAAGGTTCGTCCTTTTACCTGACCGTTGTAAAACTTTTTTATCTTTTCAACTATGGACAGCTTTTGGGAATCATTGACTTTTTGGACGGCATCAAGAATCCGGAAATTGTAGTCGTTTTCTTTGGCCGTGTAATGAAGGGCCTGGACATCTTTCGGGAAACAGCTGCCTCCAAATCCGATTCCGGCAAAAAGAAAACGCTTGCCGATTCGCGAATCGGTTCCGATACCCCTTCGGACATGATCAACATTCGCCCCAACTCTCTCACAAATATTGGCGATTTCATTCATGAATGTGATTTTTGTTGCCAGGAAGCCGTTTGCCGCATATTTCGTCATTTCCGAGCTGCGCTCGTCCATGATGATGATGGGGTTTCCACTGCGAACGAACGGATCATACAACTCTTTCATGAGTTCTGCGGCTCGGTCACTGGATGTTCCGATCACAACGCGTTCGGGTTTCTGGAAGTCATTGACGGCAGCACCTTCCCTGAGGAATTCAGGGTTGGAAACCACATCAAACGGGACACTTGTTCGTGATTCTATAGTCAGGCGCACCTTGTCGGCAGTTCCCACCGGTACGGTACTTTTATTCACAATTACCTTATAATCATCTATCAAGTCACCGATTTGTTCTGCAACTTTAACTACGGCACTTAAATCGGCCTGACCGTCGGCACCGGGCGGTGTAGGCAGACAAAGGAACAATATATCAGACTGCTTTACAGCCTCTGAAAGATCATCGGTAAAAGTGATTCGTTTCTCACGAATCGCTCTCTTAAAGAGCGTCTCAAGACCCGGCTCATAGATTGGCACCTCACCCTGACGAAGCAGATCCAGTTTGTCCGGGTTATTATCCACACAAATAACATGATTTCCTGAGTCGGCAAAACAGGTTCCTGTGACCAGTCCGACATAACCGGTTCCGATGACAGCTATTTTCATAACAATATTATTTTAGATGACTTTAGTTGACTGAAGTTAGATTGAACAGCAAAGCAATTACGTGCTGGTCCTGTATCGGGCATTACATTTCTGTCCGGATACTTCATTGTAAACGGCAGTATTGCATGATAATAAATTTTCATGAATAAGCGATGAGTCCCGGAAGCGATTTGGTTATCTGATCCGGTTTTTCAGGCCTGACGCTCAATCTCCCGGATTTCCAGCTCGAGGGTTCCGGCCGGGACTTTTACTTTAACGGTGTCGCCTTTGCTTTTTCCCATCAAAGCTTTGCCAATAGGCGAATCTACCGAGATCTTCCCCTTGTTGAAATCTGCTTCATCCTTTGATACCAGGGTGTACTGCATCTCTTTCCGGGTCTTCCGGTTGAATATAGTGACTGTGGAAAGAATGTAAACCCTGGAGTCATCCATATTCTTTTCATCCAGAATCCGGGAATTGGCCATAATATTTTCAAGCTCGGATATCCGGGCTTCCATTTTGCCCTGGGCTTCCTTGGCTGCATCATATTCGGCGTTTTCACTGAGATCACCATGGGAACGGGCCTCATCAATCTGTTTGGCAATCTCCTTTCTGCCGCGGGTAACCAGATCCCTGAGTTCATCTTTCAGTTTGTTGTACCCTTCTTTGGAAAGATAATTTACCTTCACGATACTCCTTTGTTTGAGTTTACTGTTAGATTCAACATTGACAGGCATACCCAAAATAAAAAAGACCCGATTGCAAATGCGTGCAGCAATATGCAACGGGCCGGAAAAAACATATTTTGGTAAAAATCCTGATGCTTTCTATAACTGTTAAAAATACGCTAAAATTCGAAAAATAAAAAACAGCATGTTATATGCCATCTGAAGGAATCCGCAGAAAAACCACACGTGAAATTTATAACAGCAACAAGGACCGGACTCCGCCGGCAGCCATGCCGGATCTTGTTTTATGGCTTCACAACATCAGAAGCATGCACAACGTCGGGTCCGCTTTTCGCACAGCTGATGCTTTTGCCATCAAACACCTTTTTTTGTCCGGCTACACCCCGTTCCCTCCCCGCCCTGAAATAAGCAAAACAGCCCTGGGTGCTGATCAGACCGTTTCATGGAGCCATGAAGCTGATCCGGACACATTTGTCAAATGGTGTAACGAAAACAATTACCTGCTTGCCGGGATGGAGCAAACGCATCAAAGCCGGCTCTTGTCTGATTATAAACCGCAAAAAGATATCCCTGTCTGCATTCTTTTCGGCAATGAGGTGACAGGCATCGACCAACAGCTGCTGAATCAGTGCAACACATTGCTGGAGATACCGCAGTACGGAAAAAAACATTCGTTCAACATCTCGGTCAGCATCGGAATCACGTTATACCATTTTCTTTTATCATATTTGCCTTGAAAGCATAATTAGCCGTATTTTTATCGAAAACAAAAGGATTCCATGTTGTCACTCCGGAGCACTCTGCACAACATTTCTGGGCGCACATCAGGCCGGACAGCAACAATGTCCGTACCTCTGGTAACACTGGCATTAATTACCGCACTTCTGCTTACAGCACTTCTGCCGGTTATGAGCCAGGTTGCTATCGCTTCCTCACCTCTTGACAGGGTATCCACTGTAGAGCGTTCAGACGGACTTGGCTACGTCGTCCGGTTTCACATGGCCAGCAAACCCGACTCCTTTTTTGTCTGGCAGCCCAACCCGAAACTGATTCAACTTGCCTTGTACAAGGACGGCATCAGGACGGACGAAATTCAGACAGGCAACAACAACGAGGTATTCGAAAATTTTTTCTATCAGGATATTGAAGGGGGAATCGGAGCGGACATCTACCTGAGCGAAGATGTTTACATGATCGCAGATGCTTACATGGACGCCAACGGACGTGATCTGCTCATAGGCCTGACCGAGGCATCTCCGAATGATTTGGACGTCTTGACCGACGGTCTGTACCCCATTTTCTGGGATGATCTGATTTATGATGTGGATACCAGTCCGGACATTGCGCTTAACGGCTGGGATGAATCGGATGCCGATGTCGCCCCGGAGCGGCAACTTGACAGGGACGCATTCGATCTCGCTCCATCCGAACTGAGCGAGTCATATCTCCGGCTCAACCGTATCGTTATCGATGCCGGACACGGCGGCAGGGACCCCGGGGCAATAGGCTACCGGGGAACCAAGGAAAAAGATGTTGCTCTTTCCGTAGCCCTCAAGGTGGGAGAGTACATCGAAAAATATCTGCCTGAAATCGAAGTGATATACACACGTGAAGACGATACCTTTATTCCCCTGCAGGAGCGCGGGCAAATAGCCAACCGGGCTGAAGCCGATCTGTTTGTATCCGTACACGCCAATGCCAACAGAAACCGGCATACACACGGTACCGAAATATATTTTCTGGGGATGCACCGGAGCCGCGAAGCATTTGAGGTAATGAAAAAAGAAAACAGTGCCATCCGGTTTGAAGAAGAGGACGAACGCTCCGAAACGCTTACACCGGAACAGCTTGCCGTTTACGAGTTGTCCAACATTGGCTTCATGGCCAGCAGTGAAATGCTTGCGGGAAAAATGGACAAGCAGTTTTCAGAACGTGCAAAGCGACGGTCACTTGGTGTCAAACAGGCGGGATTCATCGTGCTGTACCATGCCTCCATGCCATCCATTCTTGTAGAACTCGGATATATTACAAATCCGCAGGAAGAGCAGTTTCTCAGCAGCGAATATGGACAGAACATTATGGCCTCTGCCATTTTCCGTTCCATACGTGACTATAAAGAGCGGCTGGAACGGGACCGCAACCGGGAAACCAGCGCCAACTGACCCTGAATTATTTACGCAAAAAAGTATTAACACCATCAAATGGACAAACCCTTGATAATCGGTGTCGCGGGAGGAAGCGGATCCGGTAAAACGACAGTAATACAGCACATTGTGCAACATATTGGAGAGGAAAACCTTTCGCTCATAGCTCATGATGCCTACTACAGAGATCTGAAGCACCTTTCTTTTGAAGAACGCGCCAGACAAAATTTTGATCATCCTGCATCCCTTGAAACCGAGCTGCTGATCCGCCATATCAAGGCGCTGAGTTCCGGCTACAGCATCGATTGCCCGATTTATGATTTTGCCAATCACATACGTAAAGATGTAGCCCTCACGATAACACCGAAAAAAATCATTCTGGTGGATGGCATTCTCATTTTCTACGAAAAAGAACTTCGCCGGCTGATGGATATAAAACTGTTTGTGGATACCGATGATGATGTGCGCCTGCTGCGCCGGCTCAGAAGGGATATTACCGAACGCAAGCGATCCATTGAAGGCGTTCTGGATCAGTACGAAAAATTTGTCCGCCCCATGCACCTGGAATTTGTGGAACCGACCAAACGCTACGCAGATATTATCATCCCGCATGGCGGAGAAAACCAGGTAGCCCTTGAAATGGTCAATGCGCTGATTTTTGACAAGATCAGAGACTGATTTTCTTTTCTGCTATCATTCTGATTGATCAAAAATGCAATACTTAGAATGATCACTTACCCAAATATATCCGCATACCTTCAAAAACCAGATACGGGTTATGAGTCACTTTGAAAGAAGAATGATCCCGTATAAATCCCGCATCCCCACCGGTCACCCATATCAGGGTTTGCGGATAATGGTTCAGGATTTTTTCCACATGTGCATTCCATGCGTGGATGAATGAACCATATGTTCCCGTTTGAATAGCTTTTTCTGTTGTATCAGGTATTGCAGCATCCGGCAGATGAAGACGGGTTTCAAACAGATTTTCGGCCCCGGAATTGATCGTATCAGACATCATCCTAAGTCCGGGCATGATAACGCCTCCGGCAAAGACTCCCGATTCGTTCATAAAATCTATGGTGCAGGCTGTACCGGCATCTGTCACAAGTACTCCCCCGGAATGACGACCGTATTGCCTGCTCAGGTTCAGGGCACCTGCACATGCAAAAAAACGGTCCATACCGAGTGTTTTGGGTGTTTTGTAGCTGCAGTTATGCTTTGACAAAACGGAATGATCCAGAACAGTCACAGCAGCATTTTTTTGCAAATTGCCATCGCGGAGAAGCGTTGCCAGGCGACTGTTGTTCCTGACAGACACAAGTACAATTCTGGTATACCGCCCAATTTCACCGGAAAAAAAAACTTCCAGCTCCTGCTGCTCCCAACGGAAACGTCCGACGAGATTCCAGTTACTTCCTCCGCGGGCTGCATTATCCGGATCAACTGCACCTATTCCCGTTTCCGGCGGATAATACTCCGCCATCTTTACAAACGTGTTGCCCGCATCGATAAATAGTGTCGGCATATTATGCTTTGAATCGTTTGAATTTCAGCTGCAATTGCTGATAATTACGTTAATCATTTATAAAGACATTGAACTGTGGCATTTTCTATGCAACAATATAGATTACATCAGGATCAATTAATATCTTAAATCATAAGTGTCCATTAAAAATATAGTGTTGTTCTTTGAACTTATTGATAGTTAACGCTTTAAAAGCTTTTTAGTGCGGTGACGATTTGAATTGATTAGGTTTACTTCAAAAACGAGTAACCATGAA
>NZ_JAFIDN010000012.1 GCF_017921895.1 Natronogracilivirga saccharolytica | reverse complement strand
TATCGTAAACGCTATGAGATGTTTTGCGGTAATTTTCCATAATACCGCAAGCATACTAAAGTCTTCGCCTAAAGGCGAGGGATTTTCTCCCATTCCCCGGAGGGGACATTAACTGTAACGGTTTGTCCGCGTGCTTCGGAACCGCGCTTGGTAGTCACCAGAATCACACCGTTACGAGCTCTCTGTCCGTAAAGAGCAGCGGCGGCTGCGCCACGCAGTACCGTAATATCTTCAATATCGTCTGCATTGAGGTCACCGGCACGGTTTCCGACATCAATGGCTCCGGTAAGGCGGTCCTGGCTGGTCCCCTCA
The DNA here is from genome assembly GCF_017921895.1 of Natronogracilivirga saccharolytica. Classification (NCBI taxonomy): domain Bacteria; kingdom Pseudomonadati; phylum Balneolota; class Balneolia; order Balneolales; family Cyclonatronaceae; genus Natronogracilivirga; species Natronogracilivirga saccharolytica. Next base: position 121,045 of record NZ_JAFIDN010000012.1, on the reverse strand, counting down.
ACAATGTTGGAATTGGAAATGGGTACACCATCAACAACAAACAAAGGCTGATTGGCTCCAGTCAGCGAAGAAATACCACGAATAGTAATCCGTGACGAAGCACCGATATTGCCTGACTGGCTCTGGATGTCCACACCGGGGATTTTTCCGGCCAGTGCATCCACAAAGTTGGATTCACGTGCACGGGCTACTTCCTCACCGGATATTCTGGATACCGAGTAGGCAAGTGAGCGAGCCTGACGCTCGATCTGCTGACCGGTTACGAGCATTTCATCCAATCCGATAAGATCGGGGACCATCATGTAGTCCATGACATTTTCACCTTCTGTGACGGTTACCTGTTCTTCAATGACCGTGTAACCCACATAAGTGATTCGCAAATTGTATTCCCCGACAGGAATATTTTCAATGCTGTAAAGTCCGTCTATATTTGTGACTGCTCCGCGTTCGAGCTCTTCCACAAATATATTGACACCAACCAACACTTCGCCTGACCGGGAGTCGGTAACCTCACCGGTTAAAGTACCAGTCTGCGCAATGGCAAACGGCACGGCTATCAGGCAGAAGGTCAGGGACAGTAGTACCTTTCTGAACATATACGACCTCAATTTATTTTTGTTGATGACGGCGGGTTATAAGCCACAGATGTAAAGACGGAAGTCATAAAATGTAAATACACATTATTTCTCCCGGCATGAAATCGTAACCCAAAACCCGTTTTCATTTAATCAAAATAAACGCAAAAAAGCATTTATCAATCATTTATGAGTAAGGAAGGCTGAATCACCACGCTTTCTAAGTGCTGTTCAGCCTGACAACTACAAAGATTGGTTATAAATGAAAATAATGCAAATATTTTTTTACTGTAATTAACAATTATTACTTCTGAAGTTACAGCTTTGTCTAAAGAAGCAGATGTCAGGCTTCGGGGGGAGTCTTATAATTACAATATTTACAATCAGATAGGCCGTGTTAATATAGTACCGGAGAGCCAGCGTTGAATCTGTTCATATTCCACACTGTGGTACTCATTGCGTCTCTGCAGAATATAATGTTCGAACGGTCGTGCGTCACTTGCAACACGAGTCCGGCGAAACTGAAATACCCTTCGAGGGTCACTTCGGTTGTAGCCGTATATCCACACCATCGTGTCCAGTGACCGTTCCACATACCAGGGTGGCCCGAAGAGTATATAGACCATCCCCATATCGGTCATCCACCCCTCCTTGAAGTTTGAGAATTGCTTGTTCGCCTCTTCCACCCTCTCGTAATACTTTTCAATGACCCGGCTTGCCTCTTCCTTGTTGCCGATGTTGGAAAGCCAGAACCGGTCAATTTTATGCTTAAGCGTGTCCCTTGACTCGGTTTCCATGAGATCCCTGTATTCACTGCGCCGCATCAGATAGACAAGGGGCTTGGCCAGCTCACGGTAGCTTTTGATGTTGGGAAAGTTCTCACTCATAGAAGCAAAATCGCGGGCTTTGTACATAAATGCATCATCCCCGTCTTCTTCCACCAACTCGACCTGGAAACGGTAATTGCCTCGGGCAGGACGGGCTGTCCGGTATTCAATGGTAATGGTACCGGTTTCTTCGCGCAGAATCCGCTCCTGGCTTTCGAGTGTTTCAGTCCGGTTGTAATTGATACCACGATATTGCAGGGACCCTGTTGTAGGTGTGATACCGGACATTGGCCGTGGCGGTACTGTATCGGATGCTATTTTTTTCAGTCGCATACGAACGGCAACCGGCTCGATTTCTTCCGGCCGGGTGACCTGGAATTCAAACGTGATGGAATCGACCCTGCCGGGTATATTGTAGGTGGTAAGCGGCAGTTCCCGGTCCCTGAAATCTTTCCCGGATCCGAATGTCTTGATATGAGTAAGATTAGGCTGGTCACTATCAGGATCAAGAACACTGACGTTGGATCGCCTGTGGACTGACTGATCTGAATTCTTATCGGTCACACGGACAACAACGACATAATCACCGGGCCTGACACGAATCCGTTCATTGTGTGAGAACGTGCTGCCGCTGTCGGTAACCGAATGGTGATCGTCTGCGACATCAATGTCTTTATCGCGTACTTCCACACGCTCAAATTCATCATCGGACTCATCAATAACCCGGAATACTTCCGTCTGTATTCCCACACCAGCCTGAAATTCACCGTCTCTCTCACGGTAAATGAGACTTCCGTAGACAATATCAAGGTCTACATCAATGACCGGATGATTCTCATCATCAAGAAAAGCGATGGCTGACAGCATTACTTCGGGCTTGCCGTCTGTAAGGTGGGGATGGGCGCCGGTCCGGATTTCCGGATCAAATGCCCGGGAACAGGCCAGAGCGACTGCTATGAGCACTATTGGTATTATGTAGTAGCGAAGTACCATCAAAAATGTAACGGCCTGTCCGGTAGCTTGGTATTGTGGGCTCTGGTAAATTAACGTTCCGTTAAAACTAAAAAACAGATTTGTATCCGGTTATGCAAATATATAACCAGCCGATGCCCTGAATCATTTCCCGGCTTGAAAAATTGACTGCCGGTTCTTCCGGATACTAATCACCCGGCTCAACAAGTTCAATCTCAATTTCTCTTTCGCTCGTCTGTCCGGATGCAAGGTCTTCGAGTTGAATTCTCAGAATGTGGTCCCCGGAGGAAGCATGGGTTAGATCCACATCAAAAAACTGATAGTCTTTTGGATGATAGGAAGCTGCATCCCAGCTCAGAGAGACTTCATGGGAGCTTCTTCTCCAGGGAATCCAGCTCCGCCGTCTCTGCGGCTCGAGCTGATAGGTAATTGAATAGCGATATTCTCCGGATTGTTCGTCCTTCTGAAGATTATACACTTCAAAATATATCTGGATGCTTTCCGACAGCGGGACCGATTTTCCTGACAGCACGCCCATTTCAACGGAACGGACCGGCACAGAAAACCGGCCCGTGCTCCCCGGCACAAGATCACTCATAAGCAGATTGCCGTTGTCGGTCAGCGGTTCCTGCATGCGGGTCCACTTTCTGTTCATACCGATCAGCGCGTTGCTCTGCAACTGTCCGGGTCCGCGTCCGGGGCGGACATACAACTCGGAAAACACTTCGATTTCAACGTCTTCATCTGAACTTCTGACCGTTTCTGCAGTGTATACGGAAGCATCTGCAACGGTAATTTCATCCGGTCCCCGATTGACGCTGCTTGTGTTCCGTTCCACCCGCTCATCATCCTTGTAGATGTTGAACCCCTGTTTCAGCTGATAGCCGGTTGCGCCGTCTCTTAGCTGCTCATGCAGCATATCGGTCACAGCTACAATTTCCGGTGATGGATTCATGAGCAGTAAAGAAACCGGCCCCTCTTCGGCATCAATAAAGCGGTACTCCCGGTGATATATCGGATACTGCATGACATTGCGTTCAATATCACTGACGGATTCCGGTGCCCGGTCCTGCATCCGCCTCATATCATTGGCAGCGCGGTTCGGAGAAAGCAAGTCCCCAAGCCACTGTCCGTCCTGATTTGACTGAAATATGACCTGGTTCCAGCGGCGTTCATACTCCATGAGCCGCTGACCGAAATACTCGTCCAGGGTGGAGACTTCGTTGTAAATCATCATTTGCAGGAAATAGCCGGCCCGAAGTGCCGACCGCGTTCCCCGGTCACCGATAACGACGCTGCGATATCCGCTCGGAGGTATAAATTCTTCCAGACTGTCCAGTAGCTGGAATTTGCCACCACCACCAGGGCGCCCGAAAATATAGATTATCGGCCCCTCCTCATCGATCCGGTTATATCGCCAGTACTCATACCAGCCCGGCGAAAAGTTCTGGATGATATTCATCTGCAGGGTGTATATCTGATTGATGTGGATCCGGTCAACCTCAACCAGGTCATATAGTCTGTTGCGGATTTCCGACAGATTGTATGACAATGTTCCTCTGCGGTGGCGGTCAGGCGGGCCGAATCGTACATAGATCAGCGCCCTTTCATCTGTTCCGTAAACTGTTTCATCATTTTCCGTAAAGTTTTCCCGGGCAAAGTGTATACGCTGCCAGTGCTCGATAAGCCGTTCATTGACATCTGTGGATGGAATTGCGTTCTTGCGGCTCCAGAAAGTGCGGATTTCCGTGAAGAGCTGCTCGTCTCTGTCGTCAAGGAGCTTATGCCATTTTCTTCGGGTGTTCCGTTCCAGCAAGGGTTCCGTAAAACGTACCTGACGTCTGGTTTCTTCGAAATACTCTTCTGGGAAGGATGACTGCAGGGAATTGTGAAAAATTTCAGAAGCAATTTCGAAACGTTCGGGTTCGGGCAGCCCGGCCGCCCATTCAACAAAACGGAATCCTATTCTCGGGTCAGCCTCTCCGGATTTCCCGACAAGCCTGTAGTTCGATTCCCAGTACTGCAAGGCAGCTGACTTGCTGACGGCCTTCTGCAGGTTCATACCAAGTGTGAAGGCATCGGCGTCATAGGCCATCGACCTGTCCGGGTTATGCAGTCCGGATGATACGGTATCCGCCGGGTTGAGCGCCGGAAGGGCCTGAAAAGGAGCAATCGCCAGTATCACAGCAAAAGCCATGCCCGCCAGGAAGCTGCCTGAAGTCTGTATTTTGCCAGTCATATTCATTTTCAGCCGGAAATACGGCCGTATGGTGCAAGCGGCATGATTGCACGCCGCCATGCCCGGGTTAAAAACCGCAAAAACCCCGCTATCGTTTTTTCTACAACGAACAAGACGACTTCTTCATATTGCACGCCGGTCAAATGGCTTTTCAATCCGCAGGTGAAGCCGTTTCATCCTGCTCCAAGCCACAATCCGGCCATTGTCAGTAACCAGCCGAAAACAACATGCAGCATGATATTGGAAAACGCCTGGCCCCACACACCGGCAAGCGCCAGCTCCACTGTCTGCACCATCCACCCGGAGAAGGTAGTGTATGATCCTGCAAATCCGACAGCCAGGATAATGTGCTGCTGTTCGGTGACCAGCCCGGTGGCAGCTGAAGCGGCAAGCCATCCGGCAAAAAATGCTCCGCTCAGGTTGACCAGCAGAATACCGGAAGGATACCTGGTTGTATAAAGCCGGTGAACCAGGTTGTCGAATGCATACCGCAGAAGTGCGCCAAGCGCACCGGCAGCAGCAAGACTGATCAGCAATTCTCCGGTGATATCGTATGTCATTTTACTTTCAATATTGTTTTTGTCCGTTTGCCGGCAAATATTCCGGCAAATGCAGCAAGCAATCCGGCCAGGACACTCAGGGTGATGTAGACCACCGGCATCAATAGTATGCCTTGCTGCACAAATGCGGCCAGATCAATGGTAATGCCGGAAAATGTGGTGAATGAACCGATGAGTCCGGTGCCGAAAAAAGCGCGGATATACCTCTGATTGCCTGTTTTACCGGTAAAAATGGCGAGGAACCATCCGAGCAGGAAAGCCCCGAGAATATTTTCTGAGAAAATGGCCCAGGGAAAGTCAGAGTTTGTATATGGAAACAGGGTAACCCAGCTGAACCTGAGCAGCGCGCCCGCAGCACCTCCAAGGGCCACGGCCGGCCATATCAGAAAATTTTGAAATGCATGATGTTTTTTTCCCCCGGTGCTGCTCATTACCTGCCGGTCACATATTCAGCCTGTTTGCTTTCTGGTGACGCCACTTCCGGACGATTATCCGCCGCAGTGGTGGCTGAACTAAGGTAAGAGTAGATGGCAGGAATAACAAAAAGGGTCAGAATACTTGCAAAAATCAGTCCTCCGATAATTGCCAGGCCCATCGCAATACGGCTTTCCGAACCGGCTCCCAGGGCAAGTGCGATCGGGGTCACGCCGAGCACCGTGGACAGGGAGGTCATAAGAATAGGACGAAAACGAACGGCAGCGGCATCCGTAATGGCATCCATCAGTTCCATGCCCTGTGCTTTTCTCTGATTTGCAAATTCCACAATCAGAATGGCATTTTTTGATACCAGTCCGATCAGCATAATGATACCTATCTGACTGAATATGTTGAACGTTTCCTGAAAGTACCAGAGCGTAAAAAATGCACCGAAGACCGCCAGGGGAACTGTGAACAGTATGATGAATGGATCACGAAAACTTTCAAACTGAGCGCTGAGCACCAGATAAATGAGAACAATTGCCAGAACAAAGGCAAAAAACAGGCTGTCCGCACTTTCGACAAAATCACGGGAGGGACCGGCCAGGTCGGTCCGGAATGATTCGTCCAGCACACTTCCGGCTACTTCGTCCATGGCATCAATACCGTCACCAAGGGTGTATCCGGGAGCCATTCCGGCCGATATCGTAGCGGAGACGTACCGGTTGAACCGGAAACGCTGGGGCGGTGCACTACGCTCACTGAGCGAGACCAGGTTGTCGAGCTGGATCTGGGAGTTGTTGCTTGTCCGGACATAAAGATTGCGCAAATCCTCGGGAGATCCCCTGCTTTCACGATTCAGCTGACCGATAACCTCGTACTGCTTGCCGTCCATGATAAAAAATCCGAGCCTCTGATCGGTCAGGGCAAGCTGCACGGTTTCAGAAATGTCACGGACCGAAACGCCGACTTGCCGGGCCCGGTCACGGTCGATATCCATTTCCACTTCCGGCTTGTTGAATTTCAGATCTACATCGACCACCGCAAATTCAGATCGTTCGGACGCAGCATCCATGAACTTCGGCAGCATCTCTTCAAGCCGCTCAAAGTTGGGCGCCTGAAGTACGTACTGCACCGGCAGCCCTCCGCGGCGCTGGCCAATGGTCTGATCCTGCGACACAAAATTGCGTGTTGCTGTATAATCCTGCAGGAATTCGGTCATGCGGTCTGCAATTTCCATCTGTGAGCGGTCACGGTCAGACGGGTCGGAAAGTATCACGTTCATGAAGCCGGAGTTGACCGAACTTGCCGCCCCGAAACCGGGCGATGTCACCGATATAATGGCATCGATTTCCGAAAATTCATCCTGAACACCCCTGATCATACGATCCATGTGGTGATCCATGTATTCAAACGTCACTCCTTCGGGACCGGAAACACTTACACGTGCCCTGCTGCGATCCTCCAGCGGCGCCAGTTCCGAGGGCAGCAGTGTCCAGAACAGGAACATTCCGGCACCGGCCAGGGCCATGATGACAAAGGCCATCCACCTTACCTTCATGAAGGTGTTGAGTGAATCGCGGTAAATCCTGTTCAGCCAGGAGAAGAAGGGTTCTGTTGCCCGGTAGAGAATGTTTTTCTTCTTCCGCTGCTTGAGTATGCGGGAGCACAGCATGGGCGATAGCGTCAGCGCCACAAATGATGAAATGATGACCACTCCGGCCATAACCACACCAAATTCACGGAACAGCCGTCCGGTCAGACCTTCAAGAAAGATGACAGGCATAAACACCGCAACCAGTGCAGTGGTGGTGGATATGACGGCAAAGAATATTTCGCCGACCCCCTTGAGTGCCGCTTTTGTCGGTTCCATGCCCTGCTCAATTTTGGCATAGATGTTCTCCATCACCACAATGGAATCATCAACCACCAGTCCGATTGCCAGCACCAGTCCGAGCAGGGTCAGCACATTAATCGAAAAACCGGCCACAAACATGATAAAGAATGAGCCGATAATGGCAATGGGGATGACGATAACCGGAATTATGGTGGTCCGCCAGTCGCGCAGGAACAGGAAAATGATCATGACCACCAGCAAGAACGCTATGATGATCGTTTGCTGCACTTCGCCTATGGAGTCGCGGATGAATTCGGTTGTGTCAAACCCGATACCGGTCGATATGCCCTCGGGAAGATCGGCTTCAATCTCCTCGACCCGCTTGTAAAATTCGTCGGTAATGGCAATGTTGTTGGCGCCCGGCTGGGGGATCAGCACCACTCCAACCATGGGGATGCCATCCCTTTTCAGTATGGTGCGCATGTTCTCGGCGCCAAGCTCGGCCCTGCCGACATCTTCAAGCCTTACAACCGTTCCGTCATTCTCCTTGATGATCATCCGGTTAAATTCTTCGGCCGTCTCCAGCCTGCCGAGCGTGCGTACGGTAAGCTCCGAGAAGAACCCCTCAATGCGCCCTGAGGGCAGCTCTACGTTCTCACGGTCCAGGGCATCACGCACATCAACCGGACTGATGTTGTAGGCTGACATTTTTACCGGATCCAGCCACAGACGCATGGAGTATTTTTTTTCTCCCCAGATGCGCACCTCGCTCACCCCCGGAATTGTCTGCAGCCGTTCTTTAAAGGAAACATTGGCGATGTCGCTCAGATCAAGCAGGTTGTGAGAGTCGCTCTGCACATTCAGAAAGACAATCGGACTGGCGTCGGCATCGGCTTTTGAGACAATGGGATTGTCGACATCCGGAGGCAGCTGCCTGACGGCACGCGATACCCGGTCACGCACGTCGTTGGCTGCGGCTTCGAGATCCATGTCCAGATCAAATTCAACGGTTACGGTGCTGCGTCCCTCCCTGCTTACGGAGGTCATGGTACGGATACCGGCTATACCATTCAGCTGCTCCTCAAGAGGTTCGGTTATCTGAGCTTCGATAACCTCGGAATTGGCACCGGCATAGTTGGTCTGAACGGTAATAATCGGCGGATCGACGGAGGGATACTCCCTTACGCCGAGACTGTTATATCCCAGGATGCCAAAAAGTACGATCACAATCGACATTACCGAAGCGAGCACCGGCCGGCGGATGCTTACAGCTGAAAGACTCATAACCCTGTGACCTCCCCGTCGATTTCCTCATCGATATCGTCCGTGGTTTCTCCCAGATGCACTGACATACCGTCACGGATCTGGAGAAGTCCGGTTGTTATGACCGTATCTCGCGGTGAAAGTCCGCTGCGGATGTGAGCCTTCCGGTCGGTCCGGGTGCCGAGCTCCACTTGCTTCTGTTTCGCTTCTCCATCCGAATAGACAAATACGTGGTATCCTGTCAGTTCGGGCACAAGCGCTTCGGACGGGACCAGCAGGGCATCGTCGGTGACACTCAGATCAACCTCTACCCTGGCGTACGCACCGGGGAAAAGCTGCAGATCGGGATTGGGTGCCGTGGCCCGCATGCGCAGCGTCCGCGTTTCCCGGTCCACCCGCGGCTGAATGGCATAAATTTCACCTTCGGTATTGTTATCGCTTCCTTCCACCTGAAACCGGACGGCAAGTCCGCGGCTGACCATGGACCGGTATCGCTCGGGAATGGAAAATTCGATTTTGAGCGGATCGATTTTCTGCAGGCTTGTGATCACATTTTCGGGAGTCACATAAGAGCCCATACTGATTTCCCTAAGCCCGATAATCCCGTCAAATGGTGCACGGATTTCCATCTTGTCGATGCGTGCCTGCAGCGCATCCCGGCGTGCCTTGAGCGTATTGAGCTCATTGAGCACCACGTCGTAATCTTCCTGGGCGATGGCATTGCGCCGGAGCAGGTCTTTCTGCCGCTGTTCGCGGATTTGGGCAAGATTGATTTCATAGGTTACCTGCCGTTTTTCCTGCTGAAGTTCGGCATCATTCAGGGAAACCAGCAGTTCACCCTCCTGCACTTCGCTGTCTTCATCAAAGTGTATTCCGGTGATGCGCCCGGATGATTCCGGCCTGATGTATACTTCCTCATCGGACAATATTTCACCGGTGGTTCTTACGGTCTCACGGAACGGTTCCGGGTGGACAACAAACGCATCTACTTTTACACTGCTGCGGTCTCTTTCGGGAGCAGCATCCTGTTCCTCATCGGCCGGGCTCCCGGCGTCAAGCCTGATCCAGAGCAGCAGACCGGCTGCAAGCAACACAATGCCCGCAAACAGTGATCTTTTCAAGACGGGGTTCATCCGATATTTATCAAATGGAGGTGGATTTATTTACAGCATGTATTTTACAACACATGCCACTTCCAATTGGTTTCTTGACGAAAGGAATTAGTTTTGCCGGCCGGAATGGCGGGAATGCAGGAAACGGCTCAGTCAATGATGAAACGGGGGATTTCCCTGGGCAGCCTTACCAGCGTTTCGTAATTGACATCATTAGTCATATCACTGAATGATGATACTGTTATGCGGTTGTCGCGCTGGCTGCCGACCAGGACCACTTCGTCTCTGCGCTTTACGCCCGGACAGTGAGACACCTCCACTATGAGCATATTCATATTCACCATTCCGACTACCGGTACCCGGCGGCCGTGCACAAGTACTTTTCCAAGATTGCTCAAATTCCGGTTGAAACCGTGGCAGTAGCCCACCGGAACCGTTGCGATCAGTATATCATCAGTTGCCTGGTAGGCCGTGCCGTAACCGATAAAATCCCCTGCGCGGACATTCTTGAGACTCATAATGCTGGTTTTCCAGCTGATGATCTGCCGGAGCGGATTTTCGGTCATATGACGGACATCATCCCGGGTCAGATACTGCATATACGTCTCCTTGCTGGGCCAGTATCCGTATTGGGCAATTCCGATGCGAACCATATCCATTTTGGTTTGCGGATAGGATACAAGCGGCGCAGAACATGCGGTATGCCTGATTTCCGCCCGGACACCCTTCTTTCTCAGGTACCACTGATATCGGTTGTAATTGGCGATCTGGTTCTGAATGCGCAGATAATTGGCAATGCTCTCGGCTCCGGCGAAGTGTGTACTTACCCCCTGTACGCGGAGGTGTTCACCATGCTCTTTGATATATGACACCAGCTTTTCGCGGTCTTCCCAGTGGAAGCCGATGCGATTCATCCCCGTTTCCAGCTCGAGATGAATCCGGGCTTTCTTTTTTTGCTCTTTTGCCGCTTTCACCGCTGCTTCCAGACGCTCAAACTCAAATACGTAAAACGAAATGTCATTTTCGACCGCCCAGTCGAGCTCTTCGTCCTCGATCATCCCCATGATCATGACATGCGAGCTGTTGCGCTTGACCATGTGCGTGCGAAGCGCCTCATCGGCACTGTGGACACCGAAATAGTCGACTCCGCACTCCTCAGCAAGCGGTATGAAATGTTCAATACCGTGCCCGTATGCGTTGCCTTTGACAACCGAACAGAACCGGACATCAGGTCCGGCAAGTTCCTTCAGAAACTGCAGGTTAGCCTGCAGCGCCGACTTGCTGACTTCAATGTATGAGGTATGAAACATGCTGGCAGAACGATTCGACAGTGACTGGAAATGGGACGAATCCCCTAATAATTCAAATACCGGCTTGTAATATGCGTAAAATCACTGTGATTTTTTGAAATAAATCAACCCATACTATCTCAGACCGGCATCATCAATGATACCGGCAAATAACATCATCCCGGTATCAAGAAGTTCATCGGGAAAATCATAATTGGAATCATGCAGGTGAGGATGATTTTCGCCGGCTCCCAGTCCGAAAATGGCCCCGGTGAAGCGATCGGTAAAACGGCTGAAATCTTCCGACCATGAAAACGGACGGGACAGCCTGATGATGCCGGCAACTTCAGCCTCCTTTTTCTGCCCCTGAAGGCGGCGTGCCGCCTGCTCGATCATGCTGACCGCTTCCGGATGATTCCGGGTGGGATGAAATACTTCTGTCCATTCGTAGTCGAGCTTCAGGTTCCGGCGGCCGGCCTCGCTGCGTGCAAAATCCAGCGCCCTGTCGCACAGAAGATCAAGATCTCCGGATTCGTGGGCCCGGATGGTCGACATGATTTGCGCATGGCCCGGCGTCGTACCGAAGGCCGGTTCACCAATCCGGGCATGGATGACCGTAAGCAGACCGGCGCGGTCAAATGGTATGGTATTCTGCGGAAGACTTTGCCAGTCATGTATTAACGAAGCCACGGCGGATGCCGGACTGCGCCCCTGTTCAGGATGTGCCGCGTGAGCCGTATTGCCGGTAAGCCGCACAATCAATCCGGCCGAGCCGGCGGCAAATACATCATCCCTGAGCAGAACCGTATTGACCGGATACCCCGGAATGTTATGCAGTGCAAAAACATAGTCGGGAGAAACGCCGGACATTTTTTTGTCTTCCAGCATCCGCTGCGCGCCCTCTCCGGTCTCCTCCGCCGGTTGAAAAAGCAAATACACCTTGCCGGATGTCAGCGGACGCCGGCCAAGTTCCTCTGCAAGGCCCAGCAAAATTACCATGTGTCCGTCATGACCGCATTTGTGAGCAACGTCCGGATTCCCGGAGCTGTGGGCCAGTTCTATGGTCTCCGGAATGGGAAGTGCGTCCAGTTCTGCCCGGAATAGCAGTTCCGGACCGGGCTTTCCGCTGTCGATTTCGGCCAGCAGGCCGTGTCCGCCTATGCCTTCTGTCAGACCGGTAATGACACCGTTTTTGCGCAGGATTCCGGCCACAAATGCTGCCGTTTCCTTTTCGTTATGCGCCGTCTCAGCTATCTGATGAAGTTTTTTGCGAATTTCCGCTTTTGTCATATATCCTGTGTTCATGTATTGGCCGGTGTAATTTTTTCGGCGCCTGTGCGCCGTCGGTGGTACAGCATCACCGGAGGCCTGACTCAATAATATCTTCCCAGAACAAGTTGCGGGTCGGGGAACCGCTTCAACGACTCTTCCAGCTGCTCTTCAGATACCACCCCGGGCATATCCGGCTCAGCCGGATGTTCCAGGGAAAGCTGAAAGTGCAGGTGCGGTACCCATCCGCCATTTTCCAGATCATCACCGACGCGGGCAAGAATATCGCCTTTTTTGAATGCCATCCCCCGGGTCACATTTGTCCCGTCAAGCGACTCGCGCGACAGATGGCCGAACAGGGCATAGACCAGAATTTCCTCCCTTTTGCCTGCATTTTCACGAAACAGGGCGGCAGGCAGCTGATGCCGCGTAACAATCGTGGGGCCATAGTCACCCGGATGATTATTATCGCGGAAAAAGAGCACTTCTCCATCCGCGAAAGCGTAAACCGGAGTCCCGGCCGGCACCCAGATATCAAGACCGACATGTATGTGCCGCACACCGCCGAACAATTCCGTGGTGTACATTCCGGACCGTTTTTCGTTGTAGCGGCCGATCGACGGCGGGTTGAGAGAGATGACATCCGGGTTGTATCCGCCCGTCAGATCCAGCACATTCCATTGATCCCCGACATCGATAACCGGGTGAAAACCGGACTTTTTGTGTGCTGAATCACTCATTAGCTCATTTTGTGCGTATTCCGGCGGACCGGGGTGTTTTATTCAATAACCTTGTCAATGTAGTTGGAGTTCATTAGTCCCAGCGCGCCGACATATTTCAGCTGAAAACTGACGATGTCGCCCACTTTCAGGTCGCTCTCATTTTCACCTACATTCACAACGAGCATATCGGAACTGGCATCCACAATTTCGATGTCCTTGGACTTGGGAATGAGGAAATCGGGCTGGATGTCGAGGTAGCCGATATCCAGAATAGCACGGAATGCGGTTTTTCCGTAAAGATCCTCGTCAATTTCCATGGTTTCACCCTGCGGATTTGCGGCAAGTTCCCCGCTGGGCACCAGTGGCTTCTCGTGTATTTCAATCACCTGGGTGTAGAGTTCCAGAACCGAAGGCTCCATCCCTTCAATAGTTTCATTGCTGAACAGGTCAATACCGAAGTACAGAGCCTCGCCGATCCGGAAGTGGTTGACGCTTTCGGGCAGATCGCCCCTGAGCACCAGTGGCAGCACCACCGTCGTGCCGCCGGATACCCACCGGATGGTGCGGTTGAATTTGAGTTCAATGATCTGCTTGTACAGTGCCAGCTGAATCAGCTTGTCGGAGCTTGGCATGACGCCGTGCAGGCAGTTCAGGTTGGTGCCAAGACCAATGACTTCGATATTTGGCAGTTTGAAAATCTCACCGTAAAAATCGATCAGTTCATCCCGCATCACACCTTCACGCAGATCGCCCATTTCGATCATGATAATGATCATGTGCTTGCGATCCTGTTTTTCCGCCTCCTTCGAAAGCAGGCGGATGGTCTCCAGCTCCGTGTTGAAGCTGACATCCGCATACGTTACAATTTCGCGGATATACTTCTTTGGGGGCGGTTTGATGTAGACCGTCTGGACATCCGGGTCGATGTTTTTGACGACCTTCAGATTACTGACACGGGAGTCATGGACTTCGCGGACACCAAGGTTGATCACTTCGCGGATATAGTCTTCATTTCCGCAAAAAAGCTTGGTGACAACACCCCACTCAATATTCTGTTCTTTGAAGACCTTGTTGAGATGTTCGAAGTTGTGTTTGAGTTTGTCGCGGTAAAGTTTAAGATAGGCCATAACTACTTATTAAACCTCATTTCAAGATATTTGCTGGTAAAACCGATGCGTTCATAGAGCCGGCGCGCCGGATTATCGGGCTCGACATGAAGTGCAACATCGCCGTCCGCAGTTTCTATTGCCTTGTCCATCAGATGCCTTCCGATGCCGCGGCCGCGTGTATTTTCGTCCACAGCGATGTAGACCAGCAGATTTTCCGGAACAAATCCGGCCATGCCGGTTTCACAAACGACTACCGTCCCCAGTATGTTGCCGTCCTCGTGAGCAGCGAGTATGAAGCCCCGCCTGCTTTCCTGAATGCCGAGTGCATATTCGAGGCATTTCATGATCTGGTCACGCGGATCACCGAACTGATCCAGATGATTGAACAGAAAATCTGCAATATCATCCGGAGAGAACGAAGCGTGCCGGTAATTTTCCGGGGTAATGGTTTCAATGGAAAATGTTGGTGTCATACTTAAATATATATAATTAATTTTTATCAGGTAGCAAGTAGGAAAACCCTACAAATACAATGAGTGAGGCTGACAATCCGAAAATAATCGGATCCAGCCCGAACGGGATGGTGAACTGCACCGGCACCTCGAAGGGCAGATCCTTGTCGGAAAAGATGGTCAGCCCGAGCGTGAGAACCCCGCCGACAATCATGGCCCACAAGGCGGCGGCATTGCTGCTGCGCTTCCAGTAGATACCGCCGATAATGGGCACCAGCAGTGCCGAAACCATGAATGCGTAAGAGTACAGCATAATCTGAAGGACGGTGTCAAAAACCGCGGCCAGCATGAAAGCCAGCAGTCCCAGCGCGAGTGTCACCAGCTGCGACAGGCGGATCATGGATATCCTGGAGGTATCAATGCCAAAGACTTTTTCGATGATGTCGGTGGTGACATTTCCTGACGCCGCCACCAGACAACTGTCGGCCGTCGACATGATGGCAGAAAAATAGGCAGACATCATCAGCCCCATCAGACCCACAGGCAGAACGGTACGAAGCAGCATCGGCAATCCTTCTTCCTGGTGCATTTCAGAGGCCATTTCATATCCCATGTAGGCAAACATGCCCTGATCTGCAGCCACCTTGGCAAACAGGCCGAGCAGCACACCCATGAATGCCATCACCGGCCATTCCAGCAGGCCGGCCAGATACCAGGCTTTTTGGGCTTCTTTCTCCGTTCGGGTTGCGTAAATCCTCTGGTAGAGCGTCATCCCGACGAACCATATCGGCAGGATAGTAACCCCCCAGTTGACAAACTGCTGCCAGCTGATGTTGGTCAGCGTGAGCATTTCCGGATCCACGGTTTCACGGATGGCATCGATGCCGCCGATTGAGATGTAACCGATGGGTAGTCCGATGAAAATCAGACCGCCCAGAAGCAGTATCCACTGAAATGTGTCGGTGTAGATGACCGCCTTGATCCCTCCCATCACCGTGTAGACGATGATGATGAAGGCCATGATGTAAAGTGCCGCTTCAAGGCTGACACCATCAAATGATGCCGAAGCAAGTCTTGCCCCGGCCAGCATTTGCGAGCTGCTGAAACCGACGTATCCGATTGCCGATATGATTCCGGCCAGCAAAGCCACCCTGGCATTGAAAAAGTGGTTGAACACTTCGGGCATGGTGTAAAACCCTTTTTCTGTCGACAGGTTTTTTACCTTCGGGATCAGCAGCACGGCAGCAAGCCAGGCTCCAAGCAAACCGGTGAACAGCATCCACGAGCCCGAAATGCCCATGACGAACCCGAGTCCGCCCAGTCCGATGGAAAAGCCGCCGCCGACATCCGTGGCTACAACGGACAGGCCCACATGCGAGTAGCCCATTTTTCGTCCGCCGATATAGTACTCGTCGGCCCCTTTGTTGCGAAAGTAGAAAAAGACGCCAATGCCAAGAACTACAAGGAAGTAAAGAACAAAAACTGTTAAATCAACAGGATTCATTGAATTTTTTGTTTTTAATTCGGCATATCACAATGCCGGATATAAAAACGACAGGAATCGGCTGCAAATGACCTCAAATCGCCTTCATTGTTATTTAAAAAGGAGTTCAGAACGGTGTAAAGATTATTATTATTACAGGCAATAGCAATTCTGCATCCGATTCCCATTGAAGCAGGGATATCGTTATCTTCAACCGAACTCTTTACTACAACAAAAGGCTGTATATATGGAAATAAATATCAGGCGTATAGACAATGCGTTTCACCTGGAAGCAGAAAATGAAACCGGCAACCGCATCGAAATGGATGGCGCACCGAAGATCGGCGGGTCGAACAAAGGGGCCAGACCCATGGAAGTGCTTCTGATGAGCCTGGCAGGCTGCAGCTCCATGGATGTCCTGGATATCCTGAAAAAGCAGCGCCAGACCGTCAGTGATTTCCGGATAAAAGTGAATGCCGAACGGGAAAAGGACAAGACTCCGGCCCTGTTCACAGACATCCATGTGCATTATTACCTTAAAGGCGAACTGGATCAAAAAAAGGTGGAGCGTGCGATCCGCCTGTCCATGGAAACCTACTGTTCGGTCACAAAAATCGTTGAAAAAACAGCGAAAGTCACCTGGGATTTCACCATTGAACAGTGACCCGCAAGAAGGCATTATCTTTTCAGAAAGAACACAGAAGGCGATATGGGCAGAAAATTTGAAACCAACGCAATCCGGACACAGACAGAGCGCTCTCAGAACAGGGAGCACTCCTCACCGGTTTATCTGACATCCAGCTTTGTATTTGACTCTGCCGAGCACGGAAGGGAGCTGTTTGCCAATGAAACGGAAGGAAATGTCTACAGCCGCTACAGCAATCCCAACACAGACGAATTCATCCGGAAAATTTGTGAGTTGGAAGGAGCTGACGATGGCATCGCCACGGCATCCGGCATGGCTGCTGTTTTTTCCAGCCTGGTCGGACTGCTTGACAGCGGGGATCACATTCTGGTGGGCCGGTCTGTATTCGGGTCTACCCATCAGATTCTGACCGAATTGCTTCCGCGGTGGAATATCACCCATACCTACGTTGATATCACAGATCCGGGGAGCTGGGAACCAGCCCTGCGCCCGGAAACCCGGATGTTCTTTCTCGAAACGCCCTCGAACCCCGGTCTTGACATACTGGATCTGCAGAAAGCGACGGACTTGTCAAAAAAGCATGAGTTGATCCTGAATGTGGACAATTGCTTTGCGACACCTTACCTGCAGCAACCAGGGCAGTACGGCGCCGACCTGATCATCCATTCTGCGACAAAATTCATTGACGGACAGGGCCGGACGTTGGGCGGCATCATTGTAGGACGAGAAGACCTCATAGAAAAGCTTCGTTTTTTTGCGCGCCACGCGGGTCCGGCAATGTCTCCGTTCAATGCGTGGGTTTTGTCGAAAAGTCTGGAGACGCTTGCCGTGCGGATGGACCGCCACTGTTCCAATGCCCTGCATCTTGCAGGCTTTCTTGAAAAACACGAAAACGTTTCCTGGGTCAGATACCCGTTTCTCCCCTCTCATCCGCAATTCAAACTTGCAAAAAAGCAGATGGCACAGGGCGGTGGTGTTCTGGTGTTTCATCCGGAAGGCGGTTACTCCGGCGCACGCCTGTTCATTGACAAGCTTCGCATGCTGTCACTTTCATCCAATCTCGGTGACACCCGCACCATTGTTACCCATCCCGCGTCCACGACGCATTCCAAACTGACCGAAGAAGAACGGTTGGCGGTGGGCATAACTCCCGGATTGGTACGGATATCCGTCGGCCTGGAACATATCGACGATATTATCGATGACGTCGCCCAGGCGCTTGATCAGCTTTAGAAATTGTAAAATCCGCCATTCCTTGTTTCATTTTTTGCAGAAATATGTTTTAATATTTCAAAAGAAGTTAAAAAAGCATTGTGCTGAAAATCTTCTGAAACAGCATGACGTTCTTCAAATAAAGGCAAAAAGCCTTCAATTATACTTTAATAAAAAAATTGAGGTACAATCATGTTGAGATTTTTCTCAGTAAGTGTCGTACTTATTGCATTTCTGGTATCGGCCTGTGAAACAGAGCAGCCGCCTCCGGGCGAAGAGCAGCCTATGCCTGACGAGCAGGAAATGCCGGCAGATCAGGAAGGTATGGGAGCAGATGTTGACGTTTCGGATGAAGACCTTGAAAGTTTCGTCCGGGTGAATGTCATCGCCCAGCGTGATCAGATTGATCCGCAGACCGATATGGAAGGATTTGAAAACCTTCTTGAAGAAGAAGGACTCAGTATAGATGAGTATGAGGAGATAAACATGGATATCCAGGCGGATCCCGGGCTTCAGCAGGAATTCCAGAGGCTCTATGAGGAGATCCAGATGGAGATGCAGCAAGAGATGTAACATCGGTCACTGGCCGGTGCCATTTATACGGCATCAGCCGTGCAGTCTGCATACCATTACTCTTTATTTGTAATGAAAAAAGCCGGATTTCAACATCCGGCTTTTTTTTTGCCCGTCAGCTCCCCTCCCCGCTTCCACCGCGTTCGGCTTTTCATCACAAATTGGGAAAGTATCTTCATCACTATTCCGGTTCGCCAGTTGTCCGCATCATCGCGATTTCCTGCACCCTCCATGTGAACCCTCCTCGTGAAACCTCCTTTTGCAACGATACTTCACTGCAACATTATCTTTTCAAAAAGGAAAACTACCTGGAAACTACCTTTTCATCCCGCCTGATCCGGTTTCTTTGTATGAGAGCATTTTTATACCTATCATTTTACAGCTGGCATTTCAAAATGAAATTTTAAACGGATGACAAGATTCGTTTTTATCCTTTCGACAGTTGCAGCCTTGTCTGTATTAGCGGCATCGGGTTGCAAATCCGACGCCGCGCCGGACGGAACAACTTCGCCGGTTACCGTTTCGATGCCAGGTTTCGCATCGTCAATGGACTGGCTGTCCCGGCCGGAATCTCCCTTCCAGAAAGAAGTTTTTTCTGCTCAGACGGACCAGGCCGATAACAACGGCAATCCGGATGATGATCCGGACGAATACTATTACATCGAGTCCATTTACTGGCAGGTCCGGAACGTTTCGGATGGGCATACGGACGGACTTGTGCTGCTGACCATCGATGATGTTCCGAATGAAGAAACGACAGCCGGGTTCCTTGAGGTACTGGATGACTTTGACGTCCGGGCACTTTTTTTCATTAACGGTGACCTGAGCGAGGAAAATCCTCATCTGGTCGAAAAAATCCTGGAAGATGGGCATCAGATCGGAAATCACACCTGGCATCACCGGAGCCTTATCCGGCTCAACCGCGAGCAAACCATTGACGAGATTACACGCGTCAATGAATGGCTCAAAGAGAAGTTCGATTACAAGCCCGCTTACTTTCGTCCGCCATACGGGCTTTCCACTCCCGCTTCCGATTCTGTCGCTGCTGCCCACGGCATGATGAACATGGGATGGTCTGTCGGAACGTACGACTGGGTGTATCCGGAAGATGAAGACATCGAAGAAAACAGTCCGGAAATCGCCCGGCGAACGGTCAATGCCATGATGGATGGCGGCATCATTCTCATCCACGACCTGCCCGTCAGCCTTGCGGCACTCCCCCTGATTCTCGAAGAGCTGATCGAGGAAGGGTATCATTTTGTGGATCCCGGAAGGCTGGCCAATTGAGGAAGGTGATCTGAAGGGAATGTGATGCCATATCTCCAATAACCATTCCCCAGGCTACCGCTAATAAAGTAACAGCAAAAATAGTGATCACTTGAGGGACAGTGCATTTTGGAATCATGGAAATCAGTGCATCAATTGAAAAATTACACAGCTGATGTCATGTTCCAAAAATCGCACCGGAATAGTCGAATACTACGGAATCAGTGCATACGGAACCGGTCAATCTGGTTTTCAAACTCCGAAATATTGCGGGGTGAAAAACCGCGATAGTCCAGGTGCCGTTGGAAGGGGTCAAAATCGGTGATCCGGTGCAGATAGGATTGCCCGAGATGAAGCACGACCCGGGATCCGGGGTGATCAAACAACGTCGCAGGCTGAATAACGGATGCATCAAAAGGAACAAATGTGATTTCGTGAAATCCGTCCTTGTCACCATATGACAATCCAGGTCGGGGCGGTATGTTTCGGTTGCGATATAAAATATCTGCAGCAAACGGGGAGCGAGGCTGCCGGAACGCATAGTTTACTGACGGGATTGATGCAACATAAGGCAAGCGCAAACTATGTTCCGATACGATGCCGGTTGGATATGCAATGTTCCAAGACGTACTGTCAAAAAGCTGCTCCTGATAAGTGCCAGCCGGTTGAGTGAGGGCCGAACTTGCAGCAAAACTGCAACATAATATCAAGAGCAGGATTTTGTATTTCATAAACACATAGCTAAAACATCCCGATTATTTAGTACTATCACGCATTGGCAAACAGAGACGGTTGGAAAAAAATTCACGAACTCAATCATTATCCTGTCTGACATGGTGTTGATCCACGCGACATCGACACTGTAAATAACCGATACGCCTTGCCAAAAGCAAATAATAATATTAGGCTTACAATATGATTCAGCTGGATATGTCATGAAACAAATCTGCAGTAGCTTTGTCTGCCAGAATCCACCTTCTGCATTTTTATATGCTTTTTTTATTCCAAATCTGTTACATTGGTGTTAAGGGCAGCAAATTTATTAGACGGGCACCAAAAGTCACACCAGCAGAAGTTATTACAGTCAGCTGTGCAGCAATGTGATATTGATGCCGCTAGTGCCATAAAACAGACTAAGGGGGAAGACTACGATGCCAAATTACATTGTATTAGTCAAGCAGGTACCTGATGTCAGCAAGATCACCGATAATGCCTTTGACCCCGAGACCGGAAACCTCATCAGGAACAAACTGGCCAGCACCATAAATGAGCTGGATACCAAAGCGCTTGCTTTTGCCCACGACATGCGCCGTAAATCAAAGGACTCCGTGGGTCAGATCATAGCCCTGAGCATGGGACCCCCCATGGCAGAGGAGGTTTTGCGCTATTCTCTTGGCAGATGTGCCGACCAGGCCATTTTGCTGACGGACCGTCCTCTTGGGGGAGCCGATACCTATGCAACAGCCAACCCGCTTGCCTGCTCGATCAGAAAAATTGTCAGGGAGATATTTGAAGGAGATGAGAATTATTATGTCATAGCCGGTATGCAGTCTGTGGATGGTGATACTGCTCAGGTTCCCGCTCAGGTAGCCGAAGAACTTCAGATCAGCTGTGCAGCAAACCTTACCGAATGCCAGTATGAAAATGGTGAATTCATCTTCACCAAAATCATCTCCGGCGGAAGCCAGAAGCTGACGCTGAAACGCACACCCGCGGTGCTGACCGTGGCCGATTTTGAGTATCCGCTTTATGCTGCTTTCACAAGAACCCGGTGGGCAAGGGATTTCAAGCTTACTGTCTGGTCAAATGACGATATCCAGGCACCGTACATCGGGTCAAAAGGCTCCAAGACCAATGTGATTGAGGTATTCCCACCGGAAAAAACAACACGGAAACAGCAGAAAATCGAAGACGTCGGTGCACTTGCTGAAATCATCTCAAAGAGTCTTGATGGCACAAATCAGCAGGAATCTGCGAAAGAGGAAAGCGGTGAAAAGGCCTATGAATTGCCCGTCCATCGGTCGAACCCGTTTGACCGAAGCCATGAAGGCAAGCAGAAGGATGTAAATGATTTCGCATTGCTTGCGGAAAAACTGAAGGAGACGGGGGTTGCCCGTCCCGATGAAATTACCGATGAACTGACCGAAAAACTGGTCGAAGAGTGCAAAGGCACCTTGCCGGCCAGAGCTGTCAGGGAATTGATCGAAGGCTTCAAATGCGTCGGGCCCATGTATGAGGGTGATGTATGGGTCGTTGCCGAACAATCCGGGGACGGCCTTCATGCCGGAACCCTGGAACTCACCGGCGAAGCCCGGAAGCTTGCAGACTCGCTGGATGTGCACGTCGGGGTTGTGCTGGCGGGACATCACGTGGAACACCTGAAAGAGGAGTTGTATGCTTCCGGAGCCGACAAGGTTTACCTGATTGAAGATCCGCTGCTCGGGGATTCCGACCCCCTGGCCTGCCGGAAAGCGATATCCTCCTGCATAGAAACATATCGACCCCAGATCGTTCTTTTTGCTGCGACACCTCATGGCAGGGTGATTGCACCCATGATCTCATACCGCCTGGGCTGCGGACTGACCGCGGACTGCACGCAGCTCGAAATCAAGGACAAATCGAGAAAAGGGGAAATCGCCGTGTTGATGCAGACCCGTCCGGCACTGGGCGGAAATATTATGGCAACCATCTGCACCCAGGATTCCAGCTGTCAGATGGCGACGGTCCGCCCGGGTGTAATGAAAAAACCGGTGATGGACTATTCCGGGAAGGGTGAGCTCATACGTTTCAAAGCCGGGCTGAGCGATGAGGATATCAGCCTGAACATCATCAGTACCGGATATGGCCAGAGCGGGGCTGATCTGGATGCTGATGTCATCGTCAGCGGTGGCAAAGGATTGCTGAGCAGGGAAAACTTCGAGCATTACATCGGAACCTTGTGTAATGCGTTGCAGGATTCTTTTGGTATCCGTGCGGAACGCGGCGCATCCAGAGCGGCGGTAGAGCAGGGCTTCATTGACCGCGGACACCAGGTGGGACAGACGGGAACATCCGTGGGGCCGAAAATGTATCTGGCCTTCGGCATATCGGGTGCCATACAGCATATGATAGGGGTTGCCAATTCCGAAACGATCATCGCGGTCAACAGCGACCCTTCGGCACCGGTCTTCGAGCACTGCGATTATTACATGGTGGCCAAGGCCGAAAAAATAATACCTCAGTTGGCAGATAAACTTGCACATCAAAAGAACAGCGTAGAGGTATGACCAGTTATGAGCGATAAAAATTATTCCAAAACCAATGTATTGATCGTGGGCGCCGGTCCGGCCGGACTTGCAGCCGGTATCAAGATTAAAATCGAAAATCCGGATCTGGAGGTTTGCGTCATTGACAAGGGAGCGGCACCCGGCAACCACAATCTGTCCGGCGCTGTCCTGGAAATCGATGCGCTGAAAACACTGCTTGACCAGGCCTCCCCAGGCTGGGAGGATACCAAAGCGGCGAAAACCGTTCTCGGCACGCCGATCAAAGACGATGACATGATGCTCTTCATGGGCGACACGTTTTCCATGAATGTCATATCTGCCGTAAAACTGGCAAAAATCTTCCGGCTCGACCTCGGCCAGATGCTCCACAAAGGGGACTACTCCGTCTCCATCAGCCAATTGTGTTCGTGGCTCAGCAAAATCGCCGAAGAGAAAGGCGTGGAAGTTTTGACTGGATTTGCCGCTGAAGACATTTTGCTGGCAGATGACCACAGTGTCAAAGGTTTAAAACTGGTAGACCAGGGAAAAGACCATGAGCACAACAAACAACCCAATTTTGCAGAAGGGGAAGAAATTAAAGCCGATTTCATTCTGCTTGCGGAAGGGGCTGATGGTTTGCTCACAGAAAAATTCATCGAAAGAGCGGGACTCAAAAGAAAGAGTCCCCAGCTGTACTCCATCGGAGTCAAAGAGCTGATCAGGGTAAGCGACGAACAGTTCGAACAGTTCGGTGCCAACAGAGTGGTCCATACCATGGGATATCCGTTGTGGACTCCCATGACGGGTCCGGATATGTTTGGAGGCGGAATCATGTATACCGCTGAAAAGAACCATATAGCCGTCGGTATCATTGTCGGTCTGGACTGGAAATATCATGATTTTTCTCCTCAGCAGGCGCTTGCAAACTTCAAAAAGCACAAGTTCGTGCGAAAATATATAGAAGACGGCGTGGTTGCGGAAGCCGGCGCCAAAATGATACCGGAAGGCGGACCGGCATCGATCCCCAGGGCGGAACACGGAGAGATCGGGAAAAATAACACCATGATACTGGGCGATGCCGCCGGTTTTGTGAACATGCTGAAGATCAAAGGCCTGCATAATGCCATAGAGTCCGGGATCCTTGCAGCCCGGGCCGTACGTGACAACACCAGTGAGCCGGCCAGGGCGGCCGCCCGGTATACGGAGCTGGTGGATAATGGCAATATCGGCAAAGAAATGCGGTCGGCGAAAAACTACCGGCAGATGATCGCGAAATTCGGCTTGCTGATGGGCGCCCCGTTCAGCGCCATCGGGAAAATTCTGCCGCATATTGACGTGGAAGATGACTCACGGACACTGAAACATCGGCATTACAAGTACAAGACCGACAAACTGTTCGACAGGGATACCTTTGTGGCCAAAGCTTACTCGGAACACCGCGAAGAGCAGCCCAACCATGTGCGTATACATGACCATGACATTTGCAATGAGGAATGCCGGGAGCACTATGAGATCCCCTGTCTGACGTTCTGTCCGGCCGGTGTTTACGAAATGATTGACGGCAGGCTTAAAGCAGCAAATCCGTCCAACTGCCTGCATTGCAAATGCTGCCAGCAAAAATGCCCCTACGGGAATGTCCTGTGGACCGTGCCGGAAGGCAGCGGCGGCCCGAGATATGAAAGGATGTGAAAAGAGCTCTTATGTCTGCTCCTTATGCTTCTAACGTATCGGACTGGATGATAAATAATAGCCCTGCCCTGAGTATGGGCAAGGCCTTTGCTTTCACCTGAGGTCACGGGCGAAAGTTTTTTTCAACCGGGTTACATGCATTTTACTGCCCAGAACTCCGCTCTTGCGGGACCTTCGGAATGCCGCGATCACAGACGGTTTTCTGATGAATTTTGTTCGTTTTCTGCCTGCTCATCTGCCAGCTCTTCAAGACTCACTGAATCTACCCAGCCATTACTGGTTTTGGGTCCGAAAAGCTTGTATCCGGATGTGTTCAAGAAATAATCACCCGGCGAACCCAGGGAATCACCCGGAAATTTCCGGCCGGTATGTATCCGATTAACGGTAATACCGTTATTCCCGGAATCCTTATATTCTCTCATACCGGCGCTGCTCCCTGACTCTATCTCCATCCTCTCAAGTTCAGGATCTGAGAGATCATGGATCACATTTTCCCATTGCTGATTATTTTTGGGTCCATGCAGATGGCCTGTACTCAAATTGAGATAGAAATCGCCGGGATTACCGATTCTCCTTGAAGGTTCTGTACGACCGGCAAACAAAAGTGCTCCGTCATTGTCTGCCGGACCGACACTCACAATGTTCTTGTTGACATCAAATCCGGTATTTGATCCTTCAGTTGATGATGAATCTGTTACGTTATCGCAGGAAATCAAGAACAGACCTGCAACAGTAATCGTGGATAACAGAGTTTTGAATTGGATATGTGATAAAGTATACATGGCTTTGGTTTTTTTTGATTCTTAAGTTCATTTCAAAGCGGTTTCATTTTCAGCCGCTTTCAATGACTTAAGCTTCAATCGCTCAGTATATCTGCCATCCCGTATTACATCTGTTTAAAATTTTCATTAAGAAGGTCAGGATGAATTCACATGACATCATATAACCATGATATTGTGTATCCTTGATCACGTCTGGTCATCGTTAGTCCACATGGTCTGCGGAACAGGGTCACGGCACAGAAAAAGAATAATTACTACACCCATAAGTGGCGACCCTTCTTGATTTGGCGCATTATTTTGTTTTTATTAAATTTAGAAACCACTAATGAGGGGTGTTCCGTGAGTATAACCTCTCTCCCTTTGTGGTACATCAGGACATTACAAACAAGAGACAGGTGATCGGACATGGAGCCGCTGAAAATAACACAGTTACTCCAGGATTATGCATCCGGCGACAGCGATGCACTGGACAAACTGATACCTGTCGTATATGAAAAACTTCAGGAAATGGCTCATGGACGTATGCGCGGAGAGAATCCGGGTCACACTCTCAGTACCAACGGACTGGTTCACGAGGCCTATCTGAAACTGTTAAAATTTGACCGCATCGACTGGCAAGACCGCGGACATTTCTTTGCAATTTCATCTCAAATCATGCGGAATATTCTGGTGGATTACGCCTCCAGGAAAAAAAGGGAAAAACGGGGCGGCCATCGGCACAGAATATCCCTTGGCCAGGAAGAACCGGCAGCAGATGTCAATTTAGACCGGCTGCTGAGCATCCATCAAGCACTTGACCGTCTGGCGGAAATGGACGAACGCCGTGCCAAAGTGGTGGAGTGTCGTTTTTTTGGCGGGCTCAATATGCAGGAAACTGCTGAAGCTCTCGGCCTTTCCGAACGGACCGCTCACCGTGACTGGCAGATAGCAAGTGCCTGGCTGAAGAACGAACTGCAGTAATGAACGGCTCCCGATGGAAACAAATAACGAAGCTCTTTAGCGGGGCACTCGAAGTTGATAAAACCAGACGCCAGGCTTGGCTTGAGAAGGCTTGTGCAGGGGACCGCGTGCTTCTGAAAGAGGTTAATGATCTTCTCCGGGCCTATACTGACTCAGAACTTCCGGAACAGCCGGTTGAAGAACTGCGTCAGCTGGCATTTGAAGAATTCGGGAAAAAGCGCATGGAAAACAGGCAGGTCGGACCTTTTCTGGTAAAGGAATTTATCGGTGCAGGCGGTATGGGCGAAGTCTGGCTCGCCAGGGATACACGCCTTCAGCGTGACATTGCTATTAAGTTTCCACCACCGGCCTGGGCGCACAGTGACCTTGCTAAAAACCGGTTTCTTCGGGAGGCCAGGGCTGCTGCATCCCTGGATCATCCCAACATCTGTACCATATATGAGGCCGATGAAACAACCGATGGAATCCTCTACATCGCAATGGCTTGCTACGACGGTGAAACACTTCAGCATCGTCTGGAAAAAAACGGTCCTTTGCCGGCAGATGAAACCCTGGATTTCGCAATACAAACAGCCCGGGGGCTTGGTAGCGCACACAACCAGAATCTTGTTCACCGTGACATCAAACCCGCCAATCTGATGCTCACACCGGACCGTACAGTGAAAATCCTGGATTTCGGCATTGCCAAAGCCATCGGTACCGGACTTACAACCGGCCATCGTCCCGGTACTGCGGCTTACATGGCTCCGGAACAGGCCCGCGGTGAACATGTTGATAACCGCACTGACTTGTGGTCTCTGGGCGTGGTTATGTACGAGTTGCTGACAGGACAGCTTCCTTTCCAGGGCGAGAACGAAACGGCGGTTGTCCACTCTATTATTCACGATGAAGCCAAACCGGTTACAGAACACCGGAGTGATATTCCGTCAGAACTGCACATTATCATTGCCCGTTGTCTTGAAAAAGACGCTAGCGAAAGGTTTCAACATGCGGAAGACCTGATTTCCGCGCTTCAAGCACTTCAAAAAGCACTGCAAGCCGATAATTATCCGGCTTCGCAAGATGCGGCAAGCACCATCCGGCATAACAAACATCAAAAAGTAAAGAATGGCATTGCGGGCAATTTGACAATCCATCAGCTGACTGGCAAGGCGGCTGTATATCTGACCCTGGCCGCGCTCATAATCATTGCCGGCATCGTTTTCTTCCAGCACACAAATCATCTGCTGCCGACTGCGAGTGTACCGGAGCTTTCAGACCGGGTGCTTGTCGTACCCTTTGAGAACCGCACCGGAGACTCCTCACTTGACCCGATCGGCAGAACAGCCTCAGACTGGATCACGGAAGGCCTTCTTCAATCCGGCGTGACGGATGCCGTGCAAACAATGACCACTTTACAATTGATTGCTGAAGAGGAACTGGTTGGCGGCGGACTTGAAGACCGTTTACGGCTCGTTGACCTGGCCGGACGCACCAACGCTTCCGTGCTGGTATCGGGCCGGTTTATTCGGATTGGCAGCGATATTGTATTTGAAACAGAGATCATTGATGCACATGACAGTAATGTGATTGCTTCACTTGACCGCTTGCGCGGACCGATAAACGAGCCTATGAAGGTCATTAATGATCTTCAGCAAAAAATCCTGAGTGTACTGTCCATTCACGTATATCCCGGGTTTGATTTGGAGTTTTTCGCTAACCCACCGGACTATGAATCATATACTCACTATATGGAAGGGCTGAAGTATTTCCATCGTGATTTTGATAAATCAGTCGAACACTTCAGGCAAGCCCTGGAAGTCGATCCTGACTTCATGCAGGCCATTTTGTTTAAAGGTTGGTCATATCTGATGACGAGGCAATATGCGGAAGCAGATTCACTATTCAGACATGTGGATGCTGAAAGGGACCGATTGTCTCCATACAATGAATACTATCTGGATTTCAGCCTGCATCGCATGGAGGGTGACAGGCAGGCATCTACAGCAACTGCCCTTCAGTGGCAGAACCTTGCCCCACGGAATCAGCTGGCAAACTATTTGCTTGGCAGCCATGCGCTGAGCATTAACCGGCCTCAGATTACCATCGACACTTATTCGGGCTTTGAAATGGAAGACCGGTTTATTGCGGATGCTCCGGGCGGCTTGTTGTGGTTCAGCACCTTTTCCAGAGCCTATCATCGCCTCGGAAAATATGAGAAACAGCTTGAAACGGCCCGGATGGGAATGGATTTTTTTCCCGAAGACCTGGTTTTCAGATACCGCGAAGTTGAAGCACTTGCAGCCATGGGAAAAATAAAGCAGCTTGAGGATGTGATCCTTAAAAGCAAGACTATCGATGAGCCTTCACGAGGTTCTTACGGTAACTTGCTGCTCACAGCAGCATTCGAACTCCGTGCACACGGATTTAAGAATGAGTCAATGGAAACTGCAGTGCGGGCAGTTGCATGGTTCGAAATAAATGAACCGGAAAATGAAATTGCACTTGCAAGTGCCTTCTATAATGCAAGACAATGGGAGGAAGCCTATGCCATATATGAAAAGCTGATTAGTGAAGACCCGGAAAATGTCGGATATAAGGGTGCACTTGGTGTACTTGCTGCCATGAAGGAGAATGAGGAAGAAGCACTGCAAGTTGAAAAATCATTGCGCAACGTTAATGCCAGTTATCTTTACGGCAACCATACCTATTACAGGGCACGGATTAATGCCATACTGGGTAATAAGAATAAAGCTGTATCACTGATTAAAAAGTCGTTCGAACAGGGAAGATCATTCGGAATAGGAGTCCACCGCGATCTTGCATTTGAATCCCTTTATGATTATCCGCCCTTCAGGAAGCTCCTGGAACCTGACCGGCAAGGCACCGATATGTTCACTGACTTCGTGCTTTAAGTTAGCTGGATGCCCTGGATACGGCACTGGCTGCAAATAACAACCAGAACTAAAAGCATATGGACGATCATACCACAGAATCCCGATCTCTAAAAATTGTTCGGTCATTCAACGCAGCACCGGAGATCATTTTTGACGCCTTCACCAAACCCGAAGCCATGGCGGTGTGGTGGACGGACGATACCGAATTTGATATCGATCTGAGAGTGGGCGGAAGATAGACTATTTCACGTAAAGAAGGAGATACAACGCTGACTATGACCGGGGAGTATCTCGAGGCGGAACGTCCGCAGCGCCTGAAGTACACCATTGCCATGCCGCAGTTTTCCCCAAACAGTGATATCGTTACCATTGATATTGTACCTGACGGAGTGGGCGGAAGCAAATTAACTTTTGTCCAAAGCGGGAAGGATATCGCTGCGGAATTGAGGGAACTGCCGGAGGGAGCTATCTCTGAAAGCGAAAAGGGCTGGCAGCAGGGGTTCGACCTGATGGAGGACGCCTGGGGCGAATAATTGCCGGCGATGCAGAGACGCATGTAGGCGGCAAGGTGGAATTCCCGTTCAGGCACTGCAACATTTGGGAAGTCTACGCCCCCCTTCCCCGAAAAATACGAACACCTGGACAATCCCTCCTGAAGCAAAAAAGGCTTGCAACCCAATGGATTACAAGCCTCATAGTGGCGGGGGCAGGATTTGAACCTGCGACCTTCGGGTTATGAGCCCGACGAGCTACCAGCTGCTCCACCCCGCAGTTGCAAGATTTTAAATATACACTGTATTATTGCCAGAGTCAAGACCATCTGTAATAGTAATGCATAAATACCGGAATTATTATCGGCTTTTTTTGGTACTGATGTGAGTATTTGGTAGTTTTCCAAACCCTCACTATATATGAACAGCCATTTCCCGAAAGCACACGCATCACCGTGCACGGAGACACCAGTATTAATTCCCGAAACTGTAAATCCGCATCCAAAAATCAGAGCTTCATGACGCACAAAACAGCCATTACACCCGATACGGTCCGGCAGACTCTTGGCCGGCATATGCTGGCTGACGGTTTTGACATGGTCCTCGATCTTGTCAAAAGCCAGGGACCCTATCTCCACGATTCCAACGGAAACCGCACCTATCTGGATTTCTTTACTTTTTTTGCTTCCAATCCAATGGGCATGAACCATCCGAAAATGGTCGAGAACGAAGCTTTTCTGGAAAAGATCGGCCGGGTAGCCCTGCATAACCCGTCAAATTCCGACGCCTATACCGTTGAGATGGCGGAGTTTGTGGAGACGTTTTCCCGTGTTGGAATTCCGGAATCCATGCCGAAAGCATTTTTTGTTGCCGGTGGCGGACTCGCCGTGGAAAATGCCCTGAAAACAGCATTTGACTGGAAGGTTCAAAAGAATTTCCAGAAAGGGTACCGCAAGGAGAAAGGCCATATGGTCCTCCATTTTGATGAAGCTTTTCACGGGAGAACCGGGTACACCATGTCGCTGACCAATACGGATCCGACCAAGGTCGCGTATTTTCCCAAGTTTGACTGGCCGCGTATCTCCAATCCCAAAATGGTCTTTCCGATGGATCAGCAGAACACGGAGCAGGTCGTTGAGGCAGAAAAGAAAGCCATCGCCCAGGCCGAGTGCTATTTTGAGATGTACAAGGACGATATTGCCGCAATTATCATCGAGCCTATTCAGGGCGAAGGCGGCGACAATCATTTCCGCCCCGAGTTTCATCAGGCGCTTCGCGATCTTGCAGACCGGCACGAAGCACTGCTTATCCACGATGAGGTGCAAACCGGAGTCGGCCTGACCGGAAAGTTCTGGGCTCACGAGCATTATGTCCAGCCTGATATCCTGGCATTTGGCAAAAAGGCTCAGGTCTGCGGAATTCTTGCAAACAACCGCATCGACGATGTGGATACCAATGTCTTCAAAGTTTCCTCGCGGATCAACTCGACATGGGGCGGCAACCTTGTCGACATGGTCCGGTTTACCAGATACCTGGAAATTATTGAAGAAGATGGCCTTGTGGACAATGCGGCCAAAACCGGAAGCTATCTGCTGGAGCACCTTGGTAAGCTGACCGGAGAATTTGATCACATCAACAATGTCCGCGGCCGCGGATTAATGTGCGCGTTCGACTTTCCGAATGCCGAAATGCGTGCGCATTTCCTGAAATCCGCCTTCAACCACGGTCTCCTGATGCTCCCGTGCGGCACTCATTCGGTACGATTCCGTCCCCCGCTCACGGTACAGGAAGAACACATAGATGAAGGAATGGACATAATCCGAAAGTCTATTGTCGAATCGTGGGATCAGGTCCCTCGCACCTGATCTCTTGCCATAGAGAAGCGTTGTCATCGTACCCCTGCTTCTCTTTTCAGACAGCATTGTTTTTCAGCGGCACAGGCCCAACAGCTTGTGCCGTTTTTTTCCTGACCCGGATTTGCTTCCCTGGTTGCTTCCCTGATTTTGCCTCGCGGTTTGCCTCCATGGTTTATCCTTCCGGATTAATTGCACATCAGAGGCCATTGCGTGAGCATTGCGAAAGTGGCCTGCCTTGCCTGTAATATTTACAGGTTCGGGCAGACCGGGCGATCAAGGTCCAAAGCTGTTGACCCGGGGGCTAAACCATCTGAATTCCGGGTTTATACCATTTGATGAGAATCGGGCTGAATGACCATCTCGTTCAGAATTCCCGGAGCCGGCTGGGTTACAGCATAATAAACAGCTTTGGCCACTTCTTCCGGATCGAGCATTTTATCAGCCTGCACCTTCATATCTACTTCCGGATTTTCCCAGAAATCAGTTGATACCCCACCGAGATACAGCAGCGAGTACCCGATATTAAAGCGCTTTGTAGTTTCTTCTACAAGTGCTTTGGTGAATCCGGCAACAGCAAATTTACTGGCCGAATAGACGGATGAATTGCGCATGACATGCTTGCCGAGAATTCCGGGGAACATGACAACCTTGCCCGACTTTTCACTCATCATGTGTCTGAGCACAGCCTGCGTAACCATGATCGTCCCGTTTACGTTTACATCGACAACTTCCCGGGCTTTTTTGGGATCCACATCCATAATTCCTTTAATCATGCCCGTCCCGAATGCATTGATAAGCACATCGATTTTCCCGAGCTCCTTGATGACGTTATCGGTCATCTTGTAGACCGAGGACATGTCGGTGACGTCCAGGTCGGTGGCATAGGCTTTTCCGCCTGATTCGTTGATTTCAGAGGCAATGGCGTCTGCCTTTTCCCTGTTTCTTGCTGCAAGTACAATATGTGCTCCCGCTTTTGAAAAAAGCCGGGCAATGGCACTTCCTATTCCACCGGTTCCGCCTGCGATCACGACTACCTTGTCTTCCATAGTTGTTTTGTGTTGGGTTCGGGTTATTAAAGAAGCCACAACACAAAGACAACGATCCCGGTTCCTTGCCGCCGTCCGGAGGAAAACCAGAGAGTATGTCATAAGCAGAATAGTTTTAAACGGTCTGCGTCCGGGCTATTGCATCGGGAATGACACGCTCATATCGCTCCTGCATTTCTGAAACGCTGAGATCCGCAATTCCTTCAATCACAAGGCGGTCTCCTCCGGCTTTCCCGATGACACTTGCCGGAATTCCATCCTTTTCCAGGGTATACGTCACAACGGTTTCGTTTCCGGGCTTGACTGTAATCACAATGCCCGACTGCGCCTCGCTGAAAAAATGTTCCGTGATACTCTCTCCCGGCACATTCATTTTAATCTGCGCCCCTTTCCCTGAGAAAATGGCTTTTTCCATGAGCGAAACCGCGAGTCCGCCATCGGAAACATCATGGGCTGATTCCACCATCCCGTCCCGGATCAGCTTCAGGATGCTGCGCTGAAGCCTGAACTCGAAGCCGAGATCAAGTTCGGGCGCATCACCTGCCGTAACTCCATGAATGAAAGCGAGATATTCGCTTCCGCCTATCCCGTTCCGGGGCGCTCCGGTATACAGGATGATGTCACCGTCACTGTGAAATCCGGCTCCCGTCGTGTGCTGATCGCAGTCCTCGATAAGCCCCAGCATGCCGATTACCGGTGTCGGGAAGATCGCTGCCCGCGGATTTTCGTTGTAAAAACTGACGTTGCCTCCGGTTACCGGTGTTTCAAAAACGTTGCAGGCATCACCCATGCCGCCGACCGCTTCTTTAAACGTCCAGTACACCTCGGGTTTGTAGGGGTTTCCGAAATTCAGGCAGTTGGTAATAGCAACCGGTTTTGCTCCGGTGCAGACCACATTGCGCGCGGCCTCGGCAACGGCAATCTGTCCGCCTTTTCTGGGATTGAGATAGACGTACCGGCCGTTGCAGTCCGTGGACATGGCCAGACCTCTTTTCGACCCTTTGATTCGCACTACACCGGCATCAGACGGACCGGGCCGGGTCACGGTGTTGGTCCGCACCATATGGTCATACTGTTCGTAAACCCATCTTTTGGATGCAATATTCGGAGAGTCGAGCAGCCTGAGCATGGTTTCCTCAATATTGCCGGCATCCTTATAGTCCGACAGATCCGCGGCGGCAGTATCCTTGAGGTATGCCGGCTTTTTTGTCTCCCGGATATAAACCGGAGCGCCGCCACCAAGAACCAGGCTGTCGGCCGGTATTTCAGCTTTGACCTCACTGTCCCTGAGATAGGTAACGCAACCGTTATCCGTCACAGATCCGATAACCACGGCATTCAGGTCCCATTTTTCGAATACATCCATGACCTCCTGCTCCCGGCCCTTTTCGGCAACAATCAGCATGCGCTCCTGGCTTTCCGACAACAGGATTTCATAGGCGCTCATGTCCTCTTCCCGAAGCGGGACCTTGTCCAGGTCAATATGCATTCCGGTCCCGCTTTTGGCGCTCATTTCCGAGCTTGAGCAGCTGATACCGGCAGCGCCCATATCCTGAATGCCGACGACCGCTCCTGTTTTTAGGGCCTCAAGCGAGGCTTCAAGCAGCAGCTTTTCGGTAAACGGATCTCCGACCTGAACACTCGGACGCTTGGCCTCGCTGGCCTCGCTGATCTCCTCCGAGGCAAAGGTGGCTCCGTGAATACCGTCCCGGCCGGTGGATGCTCCCACAATGATAACCGGATTTCCGACTCCCTCGGCGATGGCCGATGCGGTTTCTCCGTGCTTTACCACACCTACGCTCATGGCATTGACCAGCGGATTGCCTTCATAGCTTTTATCAAAATAGATCTCGCCGCCCACGGTTGGCACACCGAAAGAATTTCCGTAGTCTGCAATACCTCTGACAACGCCATCGAGCAAATAACGGACCCGCGGCTCGCTCATCGAACCGAAACGCAGAGAGTTCAGAGCGGCAACCGGCCGGGCCCCCATGGTGAAAATATCCCGGTGAATTCCGCCAACTCCGGTCGCCGCACCCTGATAAGGCTCCACGGCGGACGGATGATTGTGGCTCTCAATTTTAAATGCGCATGCCAGCCCGTCGCCGATGTCCACGAGTCCGGCATTTTCCTCTCCGGCACCCACCAGCAGAGAGGGCCCGCTTCTCGGCAATGTTTTGATTACGGCAATGGAATTCTTGTAGGAACAGTGCTCACTCCACATCACGGAATAGACTCCAAGCTCGGTAAATGTTGGCTTGCGGCCCAGATAGTCACAAATCTTTTGGTATTCCTCTTCGGTGAGACCATGTTCACTGACAAGGTCAGCCGTAATTTCAGGTTCGGTGTATCGCAGTGTTGACATAACAAAAATTATGGATAAGAAATATTGTGATCAGGTGAGCGCTTTCTTCAGTTCGGAGAAGTGGGTAAAAATCAAGTTGGCGGGAGAGTCTTCTACCGGTTCCTTGTCCACTGCATACCAGGCGGTTTTCCATCCGCTGCGGCTGCCGCCTTCAATATCCGATGAGTGAGAGTCGCCGACGTAGAGCAATGACTCAGGCGGGTATCCGGCCAGATCGGCGGCATACTGGAAAATACGGGGATCCGGTTTGAGATATCCCGTCTGCTCGGAAACGATGAGCTCCCGGGCATACCGGTTCAACGAAAAGTGTTCGAATTTCTTTTTCTGGATATCGTTGAAACCGTTTGTCAGCACTCCGACCGGATACCGTTTAGCAAGATCGGTAAATACCTCCCTGGCATCATCGATCCACTCCCAGTGCCGCTGATAGAACTCCATATATGCGGCCTCGGCCTCCCGCCAGTCCAGTCCCCTGACACCCAGTTCTGAGAAGGTTTTCTCAAAACGTATCCGTTTGAGCTCGTTCTGACCAATGCCACTGTTCCGATAAACATGCCAAAGCTTGTTGTTAACTCCGGCATACACGGAAATGAGCACCTCGGGCCCGGAACTCTGCAATTCCGGATACCGGGTCCAAAGGTCAGCAAGCGCCCGGTCCTGAGCCTTTTTGTGATCTATCAGGGTATCGTCAAGGTCGAAATAAATAAAGCTGATTCCGCTCATGTCATTTCGCCCGGAGTTCTGTTTACCCTTGCTGTTCGGTGACGGTGTTTTACGCATTTGATTTCTTCAATGTGCAAAAGCTTAAAAATAAGATGTTGAGCAACCTTTCCATAAAAAAACTATCTTTGGTAACAAGAATTTGCAGGATCAGCAGTAATCCTGAAACCAACTGGCAGGAACGCATGGAAATGCCTGCTGCCAAACCTCAAAAAAATTAGTTATATGGCACGAACACCATCCAATATGATTGAACTCGGAAGCAAGGCTCCGGACTTTACTTTGCCCGATCCCAAAGGCAACCTTTACAGCCGTGATCAGGTTGCCGGAAAACACGGTCTGCTGGTCGTTTTTTACTGCAATCACTGTCCGTTTGTCAAGCACATCCGCGAAAAATTCGCCGAAATTAGCGCCGAATACATCGAAAAGGGAACAGGTGTAGTTGCCATCAATTCAAACGACATCGAAAATTATCCGGATGATGCACCCGAGCGCATGGCGGAGGACATCGAAACGTTCGGGTACCGTTTCCCCTATCTGTTCGATGAAACCCAGGAGGTGGCCAGGCGTTTTGATGCGGCCTGCACTCCTG
This sequence comes from Natronogracilivirga saccharolytica, assembly GCF_017921895.1. NCBI lineage: Bacteria > Pseudomonadati > Balneolota > Balneolia > Balneolales > Cyclonatronaceae > Natronogracilivirga > Natronogracilivirga saccharolytica. Next base: position 84,600 of record NZ_JAFIDN010000012.1, on the reverse strand, counting down.
ATTTTTACCTGTATGATGCCAGCCTGGAACTGGTCTACCGGGGTCAGTTTGACGACAGCCGGCCCGGCAACGACGAACCCGTTACCGGTTCTGATCTCAAGGCTGCATTTGACGCGCTGCTGAAGGGAGAAAAACCTTCGGAAGACCAGAAGCCATCTGTCGGATGCAACATCAAGTGGAAATCCTGAAAGGCACACCCGCGCCCGTTTTTTCTGCTGCCTGACCAATTATACCCCTGTCATTCAACAAAGTTCAAATGAAATAAATCATGGCCCATTCTCATACCGTTGGACGTTTTGTTCCGCTGTCTGCGAACATCTGCTTTGTGAAGCTGCTCTTGTGCATTCTCCTCATTCCATCCATTCTTGCTGCCCAACCGGACCGGTCATCCACCCAGTCCGGTTACAACTGGGTCGAAATCACCGATGATTATGACATGCCTGAGGGTCTCCGGATATTCAACGAGGACAATCTGAAAGCATGGTACGTCGAAGTGGACATGACCCGTGAGGAGCTGGCCCTGCACCCTTATCTTTCCACCACGCAGGGTCTTCCGTCATTTTCACGTGAGGTGGGCTCACTTGCAGCCATCAACAGCGGCTATTTTTCCGGCGGCACATCGCTCTCCACAGTCATCTATCCCGACGGCGACATCCGCTCACAGAATCCGCAGACACTGTCACGGGACGGCCGGACCTACTACATCACCCGCGGTCACTTCGGAGTAATGCAAGACCGGAGCATGAGCGTGGACTGGATTTATCATTTCACTCCCAGATTTTCCGATCTCTACCGCTTTCCGGAACCCGTGCCTAACGAACGAGGCGAACCGGCTGCGCGTCCGTCCCGCGACGACGGTTCTCCCATTGAAGATTTGCTGGTAGGAATGGGTGGCGGACCTGTACTTATCAAAGACGGTGAAATCAATATCACATTCACCGAGGAGCTGATTTGGGGCGGTGTCGGTGAATTCGACGAAACCCGCGCCCGGACCGCCGTCTGCTATACCGAAGACGACCGCGCCCTGCTATTCGTGGCCAATGAAAACCCCGGCATGGCATTTGACAAGCTGGCGGATGTGCTGTATGACCTGGAATGCCATGAGGCGCTGAACCTCGACGGCGGCGGATCAACGCACATGACTGTCGGCGACGAACTGGTCAACACGCCCTTCGTAAACCGGCAGATCCCTTCCATTCTGGCTGTTGTACCGGCTGATTCGGTCAAAATGCCGGACGATATGACCGAGCCGGAGGATGCCGTCATCCTTGATACCGAAATGGATAACGTGACACTCACCGATGGATGGTCTGAATCGGCCAACGAAGGATATTACGGGGAATCCAAATCATTGATCGCAGAGGCAGACGACGGAAATGAAACCGCCACATACGTACCCGACCTGGAGCCCTGGCATCAGTATGAAGTTGCCGCGTGGTGGGTGGCTGCTTTCAACCGGGCTGAAAACACCCCCTACATCATCCATCACGCCGACGGTGTGGACACGGTCCGGGTCGATCAGTCTTCGGACGGATCGCGCTGGAACACGCTTGGAACCTATTATTTCCGCGGTGCCGGACAGGATGATATCATCATCTCCAACGATGCGACCGGATCATCACCGACCAGTTTTGTAGTGGCTGATGCCATCCGGCTGATCAAAACAGGCGAAGTCAAGACCACCGGCGCCGAGGGTGCTCTTACTGACGAAGACGGATCGGATGTCCCGGATAAAATGAAATTGGGTCAGAATTATCCCAATCCGTTCAATCCCGTAACCAGTATTCCGTTCTACCTGCCCGAATCGGATCATGTGCGGGTTCGGGTGTATGACAGTCTCGGGCGGCTGATCGAAACCCTTGCCGATCGTCGTTTCGGCCCGGGCAGGCATCAGGTCACCTTTGATGCCGGCAGTATCTCGAGCGGAATGTACATTTACGAAATCTCCAGCAGTGAACACCGGATGCAAAGACACATGTTACTGATAAAGTAGTATAATGCCTCGTCGTACCAAGCTTCAGCGTTATCAGGATATCCTGAGTCTTCCAAATGTATCCAGTTTGCATCATTACCGTCACGGGGACCATGCCCCCGTACGGGGTAACTGGAAGGAAGTCTTCGGCAACAGCAACCCGATCACCCTCGAACTGGCATGCGGCAAGGGTGAATATGCCACAGGTCTGGCCGAACGCTTTCCTGACCGGAATTTCCTGGGGCTTGACATTAAGGGAGACCGTATCTGGAAAGGTGCCCGTCATGCACTGGAGCGGGAGCTAGGCAATGTCCATTTCCTTCGAACCCGCATAGACCACATTGCAAATTATTTTGCCCCGGGAGAGGTGGAAGAGATATGGATAACCTTTCCGGATCCTTTTCTGAAAAAAAACAGAAGGCGCAAGCGACTGACCCATCCGGAGTTTCTGAATCGCTATTACAGCTTTTTACAGCCTGACGGCACCATCCACCTGAAAACGGACAGTGACCGTCTCTTTGATTTTACACATGATGTTGTAAAAATTTTTAACTTGCCTGTAAGGAACGTGATTCCGGATATTTATGGTTCAGACAGAATACCGGAGACGCTTCGTATTCAGACCTACTATGAAAAAAAGCATGTTAACTCCGGTAAATCAATCAAATACATCGCCTTCGGGCTGAATGACTCTATCCGGGACTTCAACCGGCCGGAATTGGATCAACTCACCTAAACTACTCCTTTCAGATGTCACGATTTTCAGGTACCTGCCCTTCGCGGCCGACCAGCCGTCTTTTCACGCTGCTTGTTTTATGCACACTGCCTTTTGCATTGCCGGCAACGGCAGCATCATCCGGCGGCAATGAACTGTTCCGCTTCACACAGCAAAAACAGCTTCAGCAGCAGATGGAAATGGGTGATGCCGCCATCATATCACTTAACGATGATTTGACCAGCCGCACTTTCAAAAAGGGAGATGTGATCAGCGTTCCGGTGCAGCAAGGCACTGAGGAATCTTTTGAAATCACCGCCGTTTCGGAATTTATCGGTGGCATTCAGTCGGTGCGGGCGGTTCATGTGGATGACCCGTACAGCCAGATGACCTTTTCCTTCGGTAACGGACAAATGCTCGGTAAAGTCGACCGCTTCAGCAGCGGTGAGTCCTACCGGATACTCCCGGCATCGCAATCCATGCAAAAGTCCGCCCCGGGATCATATGGTGAACACATCTGGAAGTTCCGGAATCCCGACCAGGAGCAGATTCTCGAATGCGGTGTGGATGACAACTTTTCCGGACTGTCCGACCCGGCACACAGTCACCATCATGACGATCCCATGAGTCAAAGCCGTCTTTTCCCTGCATTTGATATCGCATCGGATGTCGGCGAGAACAACGTGCCGATTGACATCCTGCTGGTCTATACCGAAGATGCGGAAACCTGGGCCGCAGAAAACGAAGGCAGCATTGAGCTGGTCCTCTCTGAAATGATGAATCTTTCCCAGCAGACCATGGACAACAGCGGTGCGAATATTGAGCTGCGGGTCGCTCATCAGATGAAGACCACGTATGAGGAAGAGGGAAATGATACGAGTGAGGATCTGTACCGGCTGACGGCCTCATCCGGCTTTAATCCCTGGGGATCGGACTATGACGGTTACATGGATGCCGTGCATTCGGCCCGTGATCAGTACGGTGCCGATCTGGTATCGCTGATCGCTGACATTTCTGATGTGGGAGGCATCGCATTTCTGATGTCCAATCCGGCCGGTACTCCGCAGCTTGGCTTTTCGGTCAATGCCGTGCGGCAGATGACCAACACCTACACTTTTGCCCATGAAATCGGCCACAACCTGGGCAATCAGCACAGCCGGAATCAGGAGCGGGCGGCAGCAAATATTTTCGGAGGCCTGTTCAGCTACGCCACGGGATGGCGATTCACCGGAGATGACGGCCGGCGGTATACCACGGTCATGACATACGCCGAAGGAGATGAGCGGATCCCCTACTTTTCCAGTCCGGATGTCCGGTACCAGGGTACTCAGACCGGAAGCTACAGCGGAAGCAATGCCCCGGCCGACAATGTCCGCAACATGCTCTACACCCGCAATATTGCGGCCAATTACCGTCCAACTCAGGTCGACCCGCCAGAAGCCGATGTTGATGACGGGCTGATTGTCATTGACGGGGATTTTCAATATGTCCGTGAAATCTCTGTGCCGGTTTCCAATAACGGTACGGGCACACTGTACTGGACTGCCGACGTCTCTTATCCTGAAGCCCTGCAGCCGCCGGTCAAAATTGCCGGGTCTGGCGGAGGAACCCGGCCGGTCGCCGCAGGTGAGCCGGTCAAAGGGCCCGGGCGTCCTGTGATCAGCAGTTCCTATCCGGCTCTTACAACCGAAGGAAAGCAGTTGATACGGCATACGGACCGTCCGGAATATCAAAGCAAATCCGTTCCTTTTGTTTCATCCGGAGACGACCGGCTTTCAGGTGGTACTGCGTCCGGGAAAACACTTCCCGGGGTAGCCGATAACGGAAGCGGTCGTGTATCCAATACCATTCTCAGCACAAATTTCGGTTTTACCCGCTTGCTTGGAAACGAAACACAGCGCACCGTCTCCAACGAATGGGCCTCCTTCCCCCGGGAAACCAGTAATGAATTCACCATTACGCATGACAATCCGACTACGGGCGACATGAACCTGCGGCTCACTCCGGTCACTTCCCTTGACGAAGGCAGCCTTACGGGTGTTGAAGCGCCGTTCACCGGTTCTCTGGTATCCCAGGGATTTACCATATCCATGGACCTGCATTTGCCTGAGCTCGAATCCGACAACCAGTTTCATGTTATCATGGATGATGCCACCAATAACATGGTAACCACCTGGCTCCGGTTTGATGAGGGAAAAATCTGGATCCGTGACCGTATCACAGAGGAGGGCAATGACTTTTTTGATGTCGGCGCCACCTACGAACCCGATGAATATTTCAACCTTGAGATTGAAATCGATCCGCTGAACCGGCAAATAACTTATTTAATTGACGGCCTGCCCATTTTTGAAGGCGATCTCTACGGCGGAAGCACACCTGAAGCCATTCTGCTGGCCCATACCAATTATCACACCGATGAAGTTTTTGATATCGACAATTTTCATGTTGTCAGCCTTCCTTATGAAGACTTTCCAAGGTTTCAGATCCGGAAACCATCCGGCGGCATCGCTGCCGGTGACCAGCGGGATATCACTTTTGAAGTCATGGCAGACGGCGTTGCTGACGGAACCTATGAATTCGATCTGGTAATCCGTACCAATGACCGTGACAACTCCGAAATTATCGTGCCTGTCGAATACGAAGTTTCCGGAGCTCCCGTGTCGGCGGATCCGGGTGAAATGGTGGCTGAATTCAATCTCGGACAAAACTATCCCAATCCGTTCAACCCCTCAACGACCATATCGTACACCCTGCCCGAACGCTCCGATGTACGACTTGACGTGATTAATGTACAGGGCCGGCGGGTGGCCACCCTTGTTAACGACAATCAGGCTCCGGGCGAATATGAAGTTCAGTTCGATGCAACCGGTCTGGCGAGCGGAGTCTACCTCTATCGCCTTCAGGCGGGGAGCTTTACACGGACGGAGCGGATGGTGCTGGTGAAGTAGCGGAATAGCGGGCACCCTGCACGGAACCTCTTTCACGCAGGGTGTTCATCACATGCTGTTTTACTTCCGGATGCTTTTTCCGCCCCCACTGTGGCGCTATCAGCAGATCCGGGGGAGCGCTGCCTGACATCCTGGCTATGGCGATATCCGGATCCAGCCGCTCAATAACATCGCCGGCCAGCTCCACCCACTCCTCAAACGAAAACAGGTCAAAGGGTTCCTGACGGTACTGTCGCGCCAGCTCGGTCCCCCTGACCACTTGAAGGTGGTGGATTTTCAGATACTCCAGCGGCAGGCCGGATACAATGCGCGCGCTGTCAAGCCACTGCTTCCTGGTTTCATTCGGAAATCCGAGAATCAGATGCGCGCCGATGTGAATTCCCCGGCCGGTCAGCCGGTCACAGGCATCCCGGACAGCGGCAAAATCGTGCCCGCGATTGATAAGGCTCAGCGTCTCATCGTAAACCGATTCAATACCAATCTCAACAGCCACATAGGTCTCTTCGGCCAGTTTCTCCAGTAGTGCTGTGACCGGACCGGAAAGACAATCTGCCCTTGTCCCCAGGACCAGCCCGTTTACAGAAGGATGCTCAAGAGCTTCACGGTACTTTTTCTCCAGTAAGCCGACATCACCATGTGTATTGGAATATGCCTGAAAGTATGCAAGAAACCGTTCAGCGCCATAGCGTTTGCGCTGGGATTCCACCCCGTGGTCCAGTTGCTTTCTGATGGAATCCTTCCGGTTCAGGTACGAAGGAATGAAACTCCGGTTATTGCAGTAGGTGCACCCGCCCGTGGCCACGGTACCATCGATGTTCGGACAGGTAAAACCTCCGTCAACCGATACCTTGTAGGTAACTGCTCCGAAATGCGATTTCAGATAGTTGAAATAATCGTTATAGGGCTTTTGGTTCATCCTGCCGTTTTATCCGATGGTTGCACGCTGTTTCAGGACAGTCACGCCGGCACCGGTGACTGTAAAAATGACAAGATAAAAAACAGCGTGCGAAAACGTCACGTCAGATTACAAACGCAAACTAAATCCTGCATAGACGGAACGTCCGGGTGCGGGTTCGTAGTACCGTCCTGCATTGGCATTAATGCTCACCGAACTGTTGTAGCGGACGTCTGTGACATTGTTGATCTTGATGAAGGGCTGTATCGATAAATTCTCAGCCAGTGGCAAACCGTTGTGTGACAGTTTGGCATGTACCACCTCATAGCCCGGGTTTTTCTCTGTATTGGCATTGTCGACGTAGTACGAGTCAAGAAACTCTGCCGTGAGATCTATGCGGAAGTCACGGGGTGTAAGCGACAGCCCGGTCACGAGCCGGTGCTCCGGTATACCCGGAAGCCGGTTTCCGCTGACAAATGTAACCTGTTCGGTATCAACCGACTCCCTGAAAGTGAAATGGCTCCAGTTGTAGCTTCCCGACAGTGATATCCAGCCGGCAGGATGCCATCGCGCCGATATTTCGACGCCATCGTGCCGGGTTTTACCGGCATTTCGGTAGAAATCACGGTCGCCGCCCTCTTCGGTCCGGAAACTGACCAGCTGATCCCGCACATTCATCCGGAAAACGGCGACGTCATACCGCAGTTGCAGAGGCGACCATCCGCCGCGAAATCCGGCTTCCAGACTCCGGGACCGCTCGGGTTCGATATCCGGATTGAAACCGCCGGTCATATCCGGGCGATTCACAAGCTCTGTGGTGGTCGGGGTTTCGAATGACGTGCCGTAGTTGACGTAGGCAAGTCCGGGAGCGGATTTCCAGGACAATCCGACAGACGGGCTCACTGATGTGAAGGTCCGGTCACCGGATACATCTTCGCCACCGGTTTGAAGCCGGTCGTCGTTGTCGAAACGGATGGCATCAAAACGCATCCCGCCGGAGATGTTAAAGTGATCCCAGTTTGTACCGACCCGGCCGAACAAGGCTCCGTTAATCACGGTTTCCTGCTGGTCGATGACGATGTCACCCCGCTCGAACTGATCCATATCGACATAATCATAGTTTCTGCGGTCATCTGACTGTATGGCGGCATCCATCCCGACGCCCCATCGAAGAAACCGGAACTCGTTTGTAACGGACAGCCGGGTGCCTCCGGTCAGACGGTCGACCTCGATATCAGCAAACGGCAGCGGATTGTGCAGCGAACGGGCCAGTCCGTACACGGTTCCCTGCACCTGTCCGATCCGGCTCACCGACCGGAGTGTCATACCGAGCTGGCCTTGTCTCCAGATTTTTCCGGCTGATGCATTTTCAAAAAGTCCGGCTGCCTGCTGTCTGTCGTCATCCAGATCTTCACGGCTCAGCGACCCGGGATGACGAGTGTCCGGTGCATCCACAAAGGCCCCGCTGATTTGAAGGTCGCGGTCATCCTGCAGCTGCCAGTGCATATGACCGGTCATACGCAGCGCCGTGTGACTGCTGTGATCACGGTATCCGTCACGGTTCAGGTAGGATACATTGAGATTATAGCCTCTCGGGCCTTCCTGATGGGTTCCGCTCACCTGCGCGCTGTATGTATTGTGGGCGCCCCCGTAAGTACGGACATTCAGCCCGGTTTCATAGGTTGCCGGCCGGGTTGAAATTACCATGGTGCCGCCACTTGCATTGCCCCAGAAGGACGAACTGGGACCGCGGAGCACCTCCGCCTGGCGGATCATGGCCGGATCCAGCACATCCATGACCGTCTGCCCGTCGGGAACCGTAAGCGGTATATCATCCATCAGCACATAAATACCCCGGACACCGAAGGCGGTGCGCCATCCCATTCCGCGGATGGAAACCCGTTCACCAAGCGCGTAATTCTGGCGGTCATTGATCCATAATCCCGGGACATCCTGTACAACCTGATCCAGACTGAAACCCGGCTCGCTCAGCTGGCTTTCCAGCGTACGTGTCATCACACTCACAGAAAAAGGAGCGCTGGATTCGGTTTCGATGTCGCGGGAGGCCTGGATTTCGATTTCTGAAAGCTCATATTGCAGGGTATCCGGCTCCGGGAATGCATTCTGTGCTGATACATGAGCAGTCTGGATGGTGAAGGCGAGCATTAAAACAAGAGAAAGAACGTATCTGAATAGCATGGGCAGGTTGGTTATTTCTGAAGGTCACAAAATGATGGATGTCTGAATTCTGAATGATGCAGCTCAGAATGGCACAAATCAGATATACTGCTTCATACTCCATCAAACAGCTGATTGTCCCTGTCAGTTCAGTATAACTTTTAAAAAAATGTATCGTATATGATTATATGAACCGGCCGCCACCGTGATCAGGCATGAATATGACGAGGATGACACGTGGCCAGACCGGCACACAACTCAACACGGTCATGGCATTTCACTTCGTGACCTTCGGTTCAGGTGACATCACAAATAAAAACTTCAGACAGATGAATCAAAGATATTCCAGACCAAAAATGCTGCTTCTTGCCGCTACAGCGGGGTTGTTCTTTTTTGCCATATTCATGCCCGGCTTCTTTTCCTCACTTATTCCCGCACTTGCATCAAAGGCCGCCGGTGATAATGACAAACCGGTATGGCTGACCGAGACCATCAGTGTGGATACCCCTGCAGCACTTACGCTGGAAACCTCCGGGGGATTCATCGACATCGACTCCCATCAGCACGACGAAATAGTGGTCGATTTTATCGTTCGGAAAAACAGGGAATATCTCAGAGATACCGATGAGGCTCCGGTTGAAATCACCATCAATCAGGATGAATCGGTTGTTGAAGTTTTCTCCAAGGTCACATCAGACAGCAGATGGTTTCGGAGAAGCCCGTCTGTTTCCGTCTCATATCAGGTTCTGGTACCTTCCGATACCCGGATCCGCGCCAAAACCAGCGGCGGACCGGTCTCCGGACGCAACCTGTCAGCCGATGTCTCTTTTGTGACCAGCGGAGGCGGCATTGATGCTCAGAATATTTCGGGAACGCTTCTGGCCAGAACGAGCGGTGGTCCGATCAGCCTGGAGGGAATAACCGGCGACATGACGGCACGTACCAGCGGCGGGGGAATTACCGTTTCTGATGCCACGGGCAATCTCAAAGCGCGTACATCCGGAGGCCCGATCACACTGCGCAGCGTGTCAGGCACTATTGAAGCTGTAACCAGCGGCGGCCCCATCGATGCCGGCATCCCGGAGATTGGTGAGTTTTTGACGCTGGAAACGAGCGGCGGCCCCATATCGGTGAAACTGCCCGATCATCAGGGGCTTGACATACGTGCACGCGGATCATCCATACAAAATAACCTGGACGATCTGGACGGACTGATGGAACAGCGGAGTCTCTCGGGAACAGTTAAGGGAGGCGGTGTTCCGGTGGATATCAAAACGACAGGCGGGGGCGTCCGGCTGGATTACTACTGATTGCGACGCTGGTATATTTCAGCGCCGTTTCGCTGCTAGAGGCCCAGCTCTCCCTGGGAGGGAACTCTTCTGAAATGTTCTGCAGAAAGCGGCTCTCCGGCATCATCCAGGCCGTAGCGCCGGGCAGCGATTCTGAACGACTGACTGATCTGATCAGCATAGGCCCCCTGACCGCTCATTCTGTATCCATACCGGTTGTCATACAGCAGACCACCCCTGAGTGACTTCAGTCTGTTCAGGATTTTTGATTTTTTGTCCGGATAGTGCTGCTCCAGCCACGACTCGAAAAGAGGCACTACCGCTCCCGGCAGTCTCAGCAGCACATAATTGCCGCTGGCAGCGCCGGCATCCGCTGCAGCCTTGATCATTGCAGGAAGTTCTTCATCGGTCAGGCCGGGAATAACAGGAGCAAAAAGCACACCTGTGGGTATTCCGGCTTTTGAAAGTTCATATATGGTCTTGAGCCTGCCGGCCGGGCGGGTTGTGCGCGGTTCCATCAGCATGGTCAGATCGGGATCGAGTGTTGTCAGGCTGATCATCACCCTGACCCCGTGAATCCGGGCCATTTCCTGGAGGATGTCCATGTCCCTGGTGACCAGATGATTTTTTGTGACAATGGTAAAAGGGTTCCGGAATTCGGCAAGGACCTGCAGGCACTGCCGGGTTATACCCAGTTTGCGCTCTGCAGGCTGATAGGGATCGGTCACCCCGCTCACAGAGACGGTCTGTGGTTTCCAGGACGGATGCTGAAGCTGCTTCCGCAACAGCGCCGCGGCATTTTTCTTGACCATGATCCTTGTTTCGAAATCCAGTCCGGGCGACATATCCAGATATTCATGAAACGGACGTGCATAACAATAAACGCAGCCATGCTCACAGCCGCGATAGGGGTTTACGCTGGCTTCAAAAGGCACATCCGGACTGTCGTTGACGGCGATTACCTTTTTGGCATCGTCATGATAGAATCGGGTTTTGGGGGATATGCCCTGCTCTGAATATTCCGGGTCCGGCTCCACTTCCATTCTGGCAAAGCGGTTGGCCGGATTGGATGCGGTGCCACGGCCCCGGATGGCACGGTGTTCTGATCCTGTGGCATTTTTGTTCGTCATGAACACAATCTAACACATATTGCACATATATCAAAGCGTGCTTTCCATTGCCGGTTTTAATCCGCGCATGCGGCAACTGTGTCCCGGATGGTTGTCAGCGTCTCTGCAAGCAGCGCTTCATCAATGATCAACGGTGGTGCAAGGCGGATAAGGGTGTTGGAGTGGAGGGTCCAGCCAAGAAGAATGCCGTGTCGCTCCATGCAGGTCTGCACCGTTTTTCGTGTTAATCCGGAATCGGTGAGCTGCAGACCAAGCATTGCTCCCTTTCCTCTGACGGCATCAATACCCGGTCCCTGCAGAATCCCTTTGGCAGCCTCTTCAATACGGTGCGCCCGCTCCATCCAGCCGTCCCTGACAAGAACGCGCAAAGCTGCATCAGCAGCGGCACAGCTGACCGGATGTCCCCCGAAGGTGGTAACGTGGTTGAGAGGCGGGTCATACATAAAGGCTTCAAACAACCGGGATGAGGCTGCCAGGCCGCCAAGCGGCATCCCCCCTCCCATGGCCTTGGCCATCGTCAGAATGTCCGGCACAACTCCGTAATGCTCAAAAGCAAAAAGTTTGCCGGTCCGGCCGAATCCGGATTGTATCTCATCGAATATAAGCAGAGTGCCGGTTTCGGAGCATCGTTTTCGCAGTGCCTGCAGCCAGTCCGGATCCGACGGGATGATTCCGCCCTCGCCCTGAATCGGCTCCAGGATAACAGCGGCAACATCCTCTGTAACAGACTCCAGAACAGAATGTAAATTGAAATCAAAAAAGTGCACGTCCGGAAGCAGAGGTTCGTAGGGCTTGCGGTAAACATCTCTGCCGGTAACGCTCAGCGAGCCCTGGGTATCACCGTGATATCCGTCGCGGAATGCCAGAAAACGGTGACGTCCGGTGGCTTTCTTTGCCAGTTTGAGAGCGGCTTCATTTGCTTCGGTACCGGAATTTACAAAATAGACACGGTCAAGAGATCCGGGCAGCAGTGAAGTCAGCCGGGCGGCGAGCGCCGACTGGGTATCCTGCACAAACTCGCCGTACACCATCACATGCATGTGTCTGGCAGCCTGCTCCTGAACGGCCCGTACCACTTCCGGGTGCCCGTGTCCCAGCGAACTCACGGCAATCCCGGAAATAAAGTCAATTATCTCACGTCCGTCACGCGTATGCAGATACACCCCTTCGGCGCGTTCTATCTCCAGTCCCAGTGGCGCATCACTGGTTTGGGCGATATGCCTCTGGAATGCATTTTTTTGCGGTGAATGTGCGTCCGGGGAATGATCAGCCATAGTGATGCAGCTCCTCCTGCATTGGAATTTCCGCGAAAGGGTTCAGCTGTTGATCGTGGTCCGGCCCTGTCTACCGGGCATTGCGGACCCGCTCAAGGATTTCCTGCTGAAGGGTCAGTGTCTTGTCCTTATTGTACCACTTCTGCAGTTCTTCGGCGATCACATCATACGACTCGCCTTTGGCTTTGAGTTCTTCAAACAACTTCTGCGCCGGTTCCGGTCTGGGCCCCCATGTCCACAGTTCTTCAAGCGTATCTTCTTTGAGTGCAATTACTTTGGGAACAGACCGGCTTCCGTTTGTCAGATAGGCGTCCATGACGTCAAGGTTTTCATCCCGCAGCAGTAATCTCATGCTCACTTTCGGGACCGATACAGCCATCTTGGCCATCGGAGGGATACTGTGGGGGACGTCACCGCACCAGGCTTCTGCAAGCCCCAGCCAGATTTGATTTTCCCTGATCGCCATAAGTTCTTCGAGCAGCTCGGGGATGATCTCAGTGCGTTTGTCCATCCTGTCCATACGCCGGGCGTTCAGCCTGGTATACTGAACCAGCTGCTTCGACTGATTTTCGCCGGTGGTTTTACGCTCAATAAGCAGACTGTTTATAAGGTCACGAAATGCCGCATAGGACATCGACCGGTCAATGTGTTCCCGGGTTATCACTTTTGCCATATTGGAATAATTGTTTTTTGTACTGTAAAGTGGGAGGAAAAACTACTGCAAATATTCAAGAATGACCACCTGAATAACCACATCTTAACCAAAAAAGATCGCACCAGCCAGAAATATCACAAAAAGCAGTGACGACAGATACTTCATCTTCATAACCCTTGGATATTCAGACGGGTCACCTTTCAGTTTCCGGATGTGCAAGGCAAGCACAAATCCCGCTGCCAGTGCAATGACAGCAAACATCAGAGCCAGTGACGGTATGAAGTAATAGAATCCGGCAGTGATCATACCCGCTCCGGGAAAAAACGTCATCAAAAAAAATGGCAGTACCGATCCCGGACCATTGACTACTACGTAGGTCCGGTCGCCCCTTTTTTTATCTTCCCGAAGCTGATATATCTGGGATATCGGATACAGGCTGAGGATCATCAGGGCAGCGCCCGCAGCCGGCAAAATGATATATACCGACAATGGACCCCCGGCTGCCAGGTATCCGAATATCACGGAATTGGTCCCCGTGCTGACACCGATAGCCAGCATGCTCAGCCAGGGATGCCCCTTCCACCGGGTGGACGGATGGCTGTACAGCCAGAACAGAAGCATGCTCAACGCATAGAAGACCACGTATATCAATCCAATGGGGATGGAAAGAATCAGGCCCGAAAACTGCAGGGCCACAGAGGCAGGACGGGTCCAGTCAGCCAGTGCCGGCGGGTTCCGGAGCCCGCCTATGGGCCCTTCATCCCTGTCCCAAAAGGAGTTATAAGCCGTAGCGCCGCCGAACAGCAGCAAGTGAATGACAAGGAAGTGAAACCAGAAATCCGCCGGCTCCTGCATGCCGGAAACCAGGCCGCCAAGAAGGTAGCCCCCGGAGAGGATGCCGACCTGATAGTGCCAGCGCAAATGCATGCCGAAGGAGGCACACTGGCGAAGCAGTGATGATGTGTCATTTTTGCCAGCGTGTACCGGATGCCCGTTTTGAGCTGTCATTGTCATACGTCCGGCAGCGAAATTTTTCCGAGATGCAGTCTGGTATCCTCACCGCAAACCAGTTCATTTGCAAGTGCCGCAAAGAAAAGTGCTTCCTTGGCATCCGGACTGACGCCCAGATCTTCGCTGTTGCGGACGGGCACGGGATCCAGCGCCCGGGCAAGCATGGCCATAAGCGTATCATTGTAGGCACCGCCGCCGCTGACACACACTTCGGCTTTTTCATTATCCGGAATGGCCTTCCTGATTTCACCGGCAACAGTGTCTGCTGTGAGACGTGTAAGTGTTGCCAGAAGATCTTCGGCTTTGAGCTCCAGACCAAGATCTTCGATACACTCTTCAACCCAGTTCAGATTGAACACTTCGAAACCGGTTGTTTTCGGTGCCGGGCGTTCAAAGTACGGATGTGCTTTCAGCAGGGACAAGAGTTCATCGTGTACAGTTCCTCTGGCTGCAAGTCCGCCGCCCACATCATAACTCATACCGGAAAAATGCTTTCTTGTGGCGGCGTCGATCAGTGTATTTCCCGGACCCGTATCATAACTGACAGGCGGGAACGCACCTTTCCCTGCAGGAAGCCAGGTAAAATTGGAAATTCCGCCGATATTCAGCAGCACACGATGTTTTTCCGGATGACTGAAGAGCAGATAGTCCCCGTACGCAGCAAGCGGTGCGCCTTCATTGCCCCGGGCGGTGTCCCGCTGTCTGAAATCACTGATGGTCGTAATTCCGGTCAGTACGGCGATGTGATCACCGTCAACGATCTGCCATGTGGCATTGGGCATGTCCTCCATCCCGTGTTTGTGCCTCGGTGCATGATATACAGTCTGTCCATGACTGGCAATAAGATCGATGTCGGCCGGACCCAATCCCCGTTTTTTCATCATGCTATTGATATAACCGGCGTGGATATGCGCCAGTTTTGTATGCCAGATGCATATCAGCTCCGGGTTGACCGACTCTGCAACGGCAAATGAGATAAGCTGTTCCCTGACATCTTCGGGATATTCGACCGATTCAAAATGTTCCAGTTCAAATGTGGTTTCAGCTCCCGAGCCCCGAAACCGGCAAAGTGCAATATCCAGTCCGTCCATCGAAGTACCCGACATCAGACCTATGATTCTGCGCTCTTTGCTTTCGGCCATCTCCCGGAGTTTGTTCAGCATCGGATTCATAATACGTTACTCCTCTAACCTGTTAAAATAATTTCGCAATCTGAAATAATTTCGCAATCAATGGGTCTGTTATGGAAAAATGAAGACCCGATTGATTTGCATTCCTGCTGCCCCTATCATAACTCAAAAATAATGACCTTACAAATCAAAACGAATGAGTGACGAATTTAACCCGAATGCGCCGGAAGAATTTGAGGATGATATCAATAACCTGATCTCAGAACTGAACAGCCAGTTTGGAGAAGGAAGATCGCGATGGTACTACGACGAACCCTCGGAAACGCTGTTTATCGAGCTTGAGAGTATCGCCCGTCTCGACGATGAGGAAATCGGGAAAAAAGCGGAACCGGTTTTTGACAACAGCGAACTGGATTTTGAAGAAATCGTGTTGTTGCCTATGACCGATTAACATTTACCACATCATCTATGCGAATCATCCAATTTCTGCTGGTTTTCCTTGGCGCGGCCGTCCTGGTTGTCGGATCAATTTTCTGGATTAACCGGGATACGTTTATATCGGTATTTCAAAACCGTGCTGCTATTCTTGAAGGAAGCGAGTGGGTGGAGAAGACCTATTCCCTTGGCGGACTTATTGAGTTCATGGCGGAACAGCCGGATCACGCGGCGCTGTTTTCCGGGCCGGTTGACATGAACGAATCCCATGACAGCCCGGAAAACTCCGGAACACCGGTTGAAATCCGGCACGGTTCGCACCGCATTGTGCCGGGCGGGACACTCAACAACATTTTTCTTCTTGTTGCCTACGCTGAACAAAAGCAGAACGGTGAAATTGATCCCGGTTCACCTGTTGACTCCGAAAAACTGCAGCCGTTTTATATACCCGGAATTGACAGACGCCATCAGCGCAAATTTACCAGCTGGGCGGATGAGCATGAGTCCGGGCCGTCACTGCAGCAGCTTGTATCTTATCTGGTCACTTCAAATGACCCCGCAGTGGCTGACTATCTTTTTTTCCGGCTTGGAGAGGAGTACATTTTTGAGCTGGCCTCGGAATATGGCGGTGAACTCATCGAGCCTCCTGTGCCCCAGTTCGGCCTGCGGATGACGGCACTAAATCAGACAGAGACGCGTACTCTTTCCGGGATATTGTCGGAACTGCATGATAAAGACCGGGAGGATCTGCTGAATGAGGCCGTTGCAGTGGCAAGAGATCAGTGGAACGATCCGAAACCGGTAGAAGAAAAATCCGTTGACGCGTTTCAGGATCAGCGGGACCTGCATGGTCTCTATCCACGCCTTCAGCCGGACCGTTTTGCCGGTTTGTTGTCAAAAATCTGGACCGGCGGTTTTATCAGCGAAGATATCAGCCGCAGCCTCCGGAAGATGCTGTTCACTCCAGTCGAGGACCGGCTTATGAAGCCACACGTTACCGAATTCGCAGCACAGTTTGATGAACGTATGGGCTACATGAACGGATGGAGTATTGCCAGACCGGCAGATGATGAACAGCCGCTACGCGTACAGGTCATCATGATAACCGATATTCCGGCCGGATTGTGGTTTCACATGAACAGCAATTTCATGATCCGGGATTTTCATAACAGGATGCTGTATGACAGCAGCATGCAAAACCGTGCTTTCCGGATGCTTGAAGATAACGGATCAGAATCACATACGTTATATTTACAGTGAAGTGAGATATTTCCTAACTTACCATTGAATATTGATTTACCAACTCCTGCTGATTACTGCATCCAATAACACTCAACCAGACAAAAATCCATATGTATTCAAACCTGCCTCAAAAAATCGACAGGGATATTGCAGCTCAGCTGAAATCACTGGGAATCGGTGAGCGGAGAACTCAGAAACATCAGTTTCCCTGCATTACCATATCGAGAGAATTCGGCTGTGAAGGTGTTCCCGTTGCCCAAAGTCTGGTAGAAAAACTGAGTACGGAAGATTACCCCTGGATACTTTTCCACCGCAAACTGATCCAGGAAATCAGCCAGAAAGATGCGCTGCAGAGCGACCTGGCAGACATTATCAGCGATGAAAAACGCAACAAACTGCATCAGTACATTGAGCAGATTTTGTCGCACAAGCCCATCAACGTTCAGCAATACAAAAAACTGGGACAAACCATCAGAGTGCTGAGCACCAGAGGCCGGTCGGTAATTCTGGGTGCCGGTGCGGCAATACTCGCATCCGACATCCCCCACGCGTTGCACATCCGGCTCCGGGCGCCCATGGACTTCAGGGTAAAGCGTGTATCAGAGCTGCTTGATATTACCGATTCGGAAGCGCGTGAAAAAATCCGGGAAAACGATACGGAGCGGCAGGAGTTCATCTACGAGTTTACCCGAAAAGACCTCCGTGACCCCCACCACTATCACCTTATTATTGACAACAGCAAGTTTGATGCATCCATGATCACGGAATTGATATACCATGCTTTGGTGTTGCGTAATATGTTGCCCGAAGTGAAGTGACACTTCAACGGGCATACTTTCGTCACATCACGCAACATCTTTCTTATTCTTATTCATGCATAAACTGACGTACCTCTGGTATCTTCTCTGGCTTCTGCCACTCTATCTCTTCGGCATGGCTGTCCACATGGGAGCCGTCTACTACGGACTCGACAAAACCTGGGAGGAGGGCGAAAGCTATCTGGCAGATATCGTCCATTTCGAGATCAAACAAATAGCCGCACAAACCAACGGAAGCATTACCGTGCGTTTTGAGACGGATGACGGTGAGGAAATCACCCGGAAGCTTTCCCAGCCTATTCAGAACGCCGCCCAGCTGCAGGCCTCTGAAATGATGCCGATACGCTTTATGGAAAACAGTTATCAGCCGGTTGTCCTGGTTCCCATCTATGATTTCCACAAGCAGATGGTCCTGGTCAATCTTGCGGTTCTGCTTGTTGCCATCATCATCACTTTCTTTATTGCACTCACCGCCCATCGGTTTGCATCCCGGAAAATTGGCGGAAAAGACCCGGAACAGAAATTTGAAATTATTGATTCATGACTTCAGACAAGCATACCGGTACTGATTCTGATGCAGGCACATTGTACCTGATACCGGCACCTCTGGGAAAGGATCCGGTAAACAGGGTGCTTCCCGAGCATGTCATCTCTGTGGTACACTCTCTGGATGCATTCTTTGTCGAGCGAATCCGGCAGGCCAATTCTTATTTACGATGGCTGAAGCATCCTGTTCCCGATTATAAATGCCGGTTTTACGAACTGAACAAGCATACTCCCGGCGAGGATCTGCTTGAGATGTTGTCCGTATTGAAAAATGGAGTAAATGCCGGAATCATAAGCGAAGCGGGGTGTCCGGCAGTAGCGGACCCCGGAAGCGAACTGGTCCGGCTGGCCCATGAATCGGGCATACGTGTCGTGCCGCTAACGGGTCCGTCGTCTGTTCTGCTGGCCCTTATGGCATCCGGACTCAACGGGCAGTCTTTCACGTTTCACGGGTATCTTCCGAAGCCTGGCAGAGAGCGGACCGAAAAGATACGCCACCTGCAGACCGAATCAGCCCGGAAAAACATTACGCAGATTTTCATGGAAACCCCCTTCCGGAACAATCAGTTGCTGGAAGAGCTGAGAACCGAACTTGATCCGGATACGCTGCTGTCTGCGGGAGTTAACCTGACGCTGCCGGAAGAGCAGATCATCACACGGAGAATAAGCGACTGGAAATCAGAAACCATTGACATTGATAACAAGCCGGCGATTTTCCTCATTCTTGCAGAAAAAAAAGGCACAAGCCGGCCTGCTTTTTCCGGTGCTCAAAAACAAAAAAAACCCGCTCACAAGCGCAAGCGGGTTAAAAAATAATAGAAAATTTGCCTGTTCAGGCCTGACCTGCCACTATTCGCATCAATCAGGCAGTTTTACTAGTTGTTAGTGCCTCTTCCAGTACTGCAACCATTTCTTTGTCTCCGTTGGCCTTGGCGTGATCCATGGCGGTCCAGCGCCTGTCATCGGAATACGTAACAACAGCGCCGTGCTCTATCAGCAGTTCTGCGATTTCTTTGTGTCCCCGGCTGGCAGCCCAATAGACAGGGGTTGTTCCGCGGTTATCCCTGTAATTCACATCGGCTCCGTTTTCCAGTAAAAATTTGACAATCTCGATATGACCATGCTTTGAAGCCTTCAGCAGCATGGTTCGTTTGTTTGCATCCATGGTGTTCACATTTGCACCATCGTCAACTTGCCCGCGAATGGTTGACAGGTCACCGCTCTCGGCGGCATCGAGAAGCTCTTTTTCATTCATAAGCACCCTCACACATTAGTGTTTAAAGTTCAGTGGTATTTTTATTGTAACAGATTTAATCACCGTTTGCAACCGGAAGTTGAGACAAAAGATGATTGACTGCTCTCCATTTCAAAACGGTGTGCAAAACTGAAAATTTCCCTGCTCCGGATTTGGTTTTTCTGCAGGTTTTTATTGCATATAAGTCTCATTATAATTATTCTGATGCCAAAGAAATGGCGGAAAACCGGGTTTTCTATTGACATCTGCTTCGCCCGCACACTGCCATACTTTTTTATGATATCATTTACATTAATTGCAGCAACAACGGAATATCCCGTCCGACCCCAATGACCTCCCCGGAGCATCTACTTCACAGGCGCCCTGTCGACATTAATAAAATATCCCTGACCGAATGGGACGATTTTCTGCGGCATATCGGCATTACGGCCGGCTCGCGTAGCGTCATATACAAATCTGTCTACTTTGAAGGGATCAGAGATATCCGTGACATACCCGGTCTCAGCGGCGATGAGTACCACACTCTTGAAGAATCCCTGATCATTCCCTCTTCCGGATCTCAGGGGCTGCTTAAAAGCCGGGACGGTTCCATGCGGCTTACACTCAAACTTCATGACGGCCATCTTGCCGAGACAGTTATCATTCCCGAATGGAATAACGGAACGCTGGATAAAGTATCTGCCAGCATCTCTTCACAGATCGGATGCTTTTTCGGATGTTCCTTTTGTGCTACCGGAAAGATGGGTTTTCACCGCAATCTTTCGACCCTGGAATTGCTGGATCAGATCAGGGAGTCTGAAAAGATTATCCGGGATGAGTTCGGGTGCGGCATGACTCATTTATATTTCATGGGAATGGGTGAGCCGATGCATAATTACCGCTCCCTTTCCGAGGCACTCTCCATTACAAACGACAACGCCGCACCGGGTCCCCCCGCCGGCCGGATCACCGTGTCGACAGTCGGATTATTCCGGCAGATTCGCATGCTTGCCGACGATCACCCCGAAGTCAGACTGGCCGTTTCCATTCACTCTGCAGATCAGGAGACCCGTTACCAGATCATGCCGGTGAGCGCACGTCTCGGCCTGGCGGAAATCCGCGAAGCGCTGTCCTACTACAACAGAAAAACCGGCCAGACTGTCACCATTCAGTACCTGCTCATGAAAGACGTAAATGACCGGCAGCAGGATGCTGAAAACCTGGCCTCCTATCTCCGCAATATCCGCGCCGGCATAACACTGATTATGTATAACGATGTATCCGAATCCGGTATGACCCGTACGGAGCGGGAAAGATGGAATACTTTCCGCAATGTGTTGACCGGGGCAGGTTTTGATACCGACACCCGCTGGTGCTATGGAGAAGACATTGAAGCGGGTTGTGGCCAGCTGAAAGTATTCAGTGAGAATGACCGTGTATCCATGTCCATGAGACACGGTTCCGGATTACGGTCCGGCAAACCGGAGCAGCACCCGTCCGGAAAACCGGAATAAACTAACCTCAAAAGCGTTAAAAAAGTGACATAATTTTACGTTTTTACTTGTTTTTTGCTCTGCAATTGTTTAATAGAATATAAAGGCATAATTAATTCAGGGATGCACGTGAATGCATTGACATTATTAGAACATTTCTCTCCCCTGCAATTCATCCTGCATCCGTGCAATACCTGCCTTTCCGACAGACCAAAACAGCTCTTTTCCATTTTATTCATCGCGCTTTTTAGAAGTCCGGAAGTCGAATCCGGGCTTTATCGCATTACCCATAACCGCCAAACCGTCGCTGCGACGTAAGAACATGAGTATTACAGAAAAACAAAAAAAAGAAGTTACGATCCGGTTTTCAGGAGATTCCGGTGACGGAATCCAATTAACAGGATCACAGTTCAGCAACACAACGGCATTGTCCGGCAATGACCTGAGCACTTTTCCCGATTACCCCGCTGAAATACGGGCTCCGGCCGGTACGGTGCATGGCGTTTCCGGATTTCAGATCCATTTCGGAAGCAAGCCGATTCACACCCCCGGTGATATGTGTGATGTTCTGGTTGTGATGAATGCCGCTGCATTGAAAGCCAACCTGAAATTCCTCAAACCCGGCGGAATCATCATTGCAAATACCGATGGTTTCGGTAAAAAGGATCTCTCACTGGCAAAATATGCCCCCGAAGAAACACCCATTCAGGATGCCAAAGAAGCCGGTTACTCGGTGATTGAAATTGACGTCACAAAGATGACCCGAGAAAGCTTGAAAGATACCGGCCTGACCACCAAGGAAATTGACCGGAGCAAGAACATGTTTGTCCTTGGTGTGGTCTACTGGCTTTACAGCCGTCCCACAGATTCAACAATTGAGTTTCTAAAGAAGAAGTTTGCAAACAAGCCGAAGATTGCCGAAGCCAATATCAAAGCCCTTAATGACGGTTTTACCTATGGCATCGCCACTGAAATTTTCAGCGAACGCTATACTGTAGAAGCCGCACCAATTAAGCCCGGCACGTACCGGAATATCACCGGCAACGACTCCATCGTGCTGGGCCTGGCTGCAGTGGCAAAAAAATCCAATCTGCCACTGTTTCTCGGCTCCTACCCGATTACACCGGCATCTGAAATTCTGCACGGCCTGTCACGACTGAAGAATTACAATGTGAGTACGTTTCAGGCCGAGGATGAAATTGCCGCAATTACATCTGCCATCGGCGCTTCCTTCGGCGGACATCTTGGAGTTACTACCAGCTCGGGTCCCGGCGTGGCGCTGAAAAGTGAAGCCATCGGACTGGCGACCATGCTTGAGCTTCCGCTTGTGATCGTCAATGTGCAGCGGGCCGGCCCCTCAACCGGACTGCCGACTAAAACCGAACAGGCTGATCTGCTGCAGGCCTTTTACGGAAGAGCAGGCGAATGTCCTGTTGCAATAATTTCCGCATCTTCCCCGGCCGACTGTTTTGATGTCACCTATGAAGCGTGCCGTCTCGCCGTTGAGCACATGATTCCGGTTATGATGCTGACCGACGGATATATCGCCAACGGGGCCGAACCGTGGAAACTGCCGGACACATCCAAACTCAAGCCCGTCAATGTAAAACAGGAAAAGCCGGCTGATGGCGGCAACGGTCAGGAAAGCGCGCCGTTCCTTCCTTACAAAAGGGACGAAAACCTGGTGCGCCCATGGGCTGTAGCCGGCACGAAGGGACTTGCCCACCGGATCGGAGGTCTGGAAAAAGAACATGAAACCGGAAATATCTCCTACGATCCCGACAATCATCACATGATGACCGAGTTCCGGGAGAAAAAACGAGATAACATCGCAAAATTCATCCCGGATCAGGAAATCGATGAAGGCACCGACAGCGGCAAACTGCTCGTCGTGGGATGGGGTTCGACATACGGATCCATCAAATCGGCCGTAACGGAAGCACTTGAGGACGGGCACGATGTTTCCTACATCCATCTGAGGTATCTGAGTCCGTTTCCAAAGAACCTGAAAGATATCCTCGGACGTTTTGACCGGATTCTGGTGCCGGAAATCAACCGCGGACAGCTTTCCAAAATACTGAGGGATCAGTTCCTCTTGCCTGTTGAAGGTTACAACCGTGTACGCGGTGTTCCTTTCACGGTTGCCGAACTGAAGACAAAAATTGTGGAAATGTGTACCGGGTAACCGGGAATCTCTGAAGCCGCCCCGGATCTGCCATATTTGCAGCTTTATCCCCCGGGCAGCTTCACCAATCACACTAATTTACTGACCTACTGAACTATCTGAACATTATGAGCAGTCAAAAAACAGTCAACGGAACCAAAGGAAACGGCACTGAACTGAAAGGCAAAGATTTCGCATCCGACCAGGATGTGCGGTGGTGCCCCGGTTGCGGAGATTACACCATCCTGAAACAGGTTCAGAACCTCATGCCGAAGCTGGACGTGGAACCTGAGAATATCGTTTTTATCGCAGGAATCGGATGCTCCTCCCGGTTCCCCTACTACATGAACACCTACGGCATTCACGGCATCCACGGGCGCGCGCCGGCCATTGCAACCGGCCTCAAGGCTGCCCGTCCCGAGCTGAGTGTCTGGGTTGCAACCGGCGATGGTGACGGCTTGTCCATAGGCGGCAATCACATTATTCATCTCCTGCGGCGTAATCTGGATATCAATGTGCTGCTTTTCAACAATGAAATTTACGGCCTCACAAAAGGGCAGTACTCCCCGACTTCGCGCCAGGGTCACGTGACCAAATCGACTCCGATGGGATCCCTCGATGCCCCGTTCAATCCGCTGGCACTGGGCCTGGGAGCCAACGGCACGTTTCTTGCGAGAACCCTGGACCGGGACCCCAAACATTTGCAGGCCATGCTGGAGCGAAGCCATGAGCACCATGGCACCTCCCTGCTGGAGATCTATCAGAACTGCATTGTATTCAATGACGGCGCTTTCAGTCCATACACCGACAAAGCCGTACGCGACAATACAACACTGTACCTTGAGCAGGATCAGCCTCTTGTATTCGGGAAAAATGATGCCTATGGTATCCGTCTTGACGGACTGCACCCCGAAATAGTCGAACTTGGCAACGGTCAGTATTCCAAAGATGATCTCTGGATTCACGATGAGAAGGATTACAACAAGGCATGGCTGCTGACAACCCTGTTTGATGACAACACCAAAGAAGGCGGACTCCCCAGACCGTTTGGTGTATTTCTTGCGGCAGACCGGCCGACCTATGAAGATCTTCTGAGCGAACAGACCAAAGAGGTTTACGACAGGAAAGGCGAAGGTGACCTGGATGAGCTGCTTGGCGGCGAAGAGACCTGGGTTGTGAAGTAGTTCAAAAGAGGTACTTCTGCCGTTTTCGTTTTATGCCGCTATTGGTGCTGCTATTGAGCCGCTTTTGTATTGTGCTGTTTTGGTGCCGCTTTTGCAGCAGACAGTATTGTCTGAATACAGGTGGTACTACGTATATACGGGCAACTGACTTCCGGGCGGTGTATGGTTATAAACTCCTTAGTAAAAGTAATGTGGCTTGACAAGCTATGACAAGATTATTGCCTCTATCCGGACTGTTCCTGATGTTACTGACTTTTTTCTCAGCAGATTGCCTCTCAGCTGCCAGCCACGGACCGCACCACAGACAAACCGGGATTCACCCGGCGGAGGAGACCGGCACGATTTCAATATCCGGTTCTGATCGTGACTCCACTGACAAAGATTTTGTGGTGGGTCTGGCACTCAGCGGCGGCGGAGCTGCCGGACTGGCCCATGTAGGTGTGATCAAGGTACTCGAAGAGGCCGGCATTCACATTGATGTCGTAACGGGTACCAGCATGGGGGCCATCGTGGGAGGGCTGTACGCCATAGGTTACAGCACCTCGCAGTTGGAAGAGGAGGTGTACAGAACCGACTGGCGCGGCCTGTTCGAGGAACGGATAGAGCGCAAGCACCTTCCCATGGAAGAAAAGCCCTATGACGGAATTTTCAATTTGACATTCCCGTTTGAAGGCCGGAAGATCAATCTGCCAACCGGGCTGGTTTCCGGCAATCACATATTCAACCGGCTGGCCCGTCTGACCTGGAACTATCATGACGTTGTTGACTTTACATCATTTCCACGTCCGTTTCTGTGCATTGCCGCTGACATAGAAACAGGCGAGCAGGTCATACTGGACAGCGGATACCTGCCCAATGCCATCCGTGCAAGCATGTCGATCCCGTCCATTTTTGACCCTGTCTGGATCGACGACCGCTACCTGGTTGACGGAGGCATTGTAAACAATCTGCCGGTCAAAGAAGCCTTTGATCTTGGTGCTGATCTGGTAATTGCTGTTAATTCGAGCTCCGACCTCAGACTTGCCCATGATCTGCGAAACTTGTCTGATATTCTGACCCAGACCATTTCTGTCGGCATTCGGTCATACATGCTGGAGCAGGAAAAGCTGGCTGATTTCGTCATTCGCCCTGATCTGCAAAAATTCTCTACTCTTGGTTTCGGTGATGTCAAAGACATTGTCATGGAAGGCGAAAATGCCGCCCGGGCAAGAATGGATGAACTTAAAGCTCTTGCCGATACGATTGAACACCAGCGGCAGGAAAGGCACCTTTCCGATTCCGTAGTCAAAGAGATTCCGCCGTACGAAATGACATCCACACTGAACATCCGGAACATCTCTTTTGAGGGTCTGGAAACCGTTCCCGAAGAGCACATCCTCTCCAAGCTTCAGATTGAAAGCAATACTACTGTTCACGAAGAAACACTCAGCGATGGGCTGATGCGGCTGCACGGCATGCAGCGCTTTAAAAGTGTCAACTATCGTCTGGAATGGTCCGGCGACCGCGATTATGCTGACCTGGTGTTGATGTTGGAAGAGCAAACTTCAAATGCCTTCCAGGTCGGAATCTTCCACAACAACACGCTGGGTCCCTCTCTGCTGTTTACCACCACCTTCAGGAATCTGCTGCATCCCGCCTCAACGGCCCGCGTCACATCACGAATCGGACACGAAGCCAAACTGGGCGGAGAATATTTCAACTACATTGGCCTGGAACCGCGCCTGGCCTTTCAGGCAGCGGGCGGATTCCGCGAACGTGAAATTGATGTTTATGATGACGACCGAAGGCTGGCGAATTTGCGCACAGATATTTTCTATGCTGAAGGTCTGATCGGACCGCTTTACGGCTCTGTGTTCCGGGCCGGCTTCGGATATCGTCTTGAACATTTCAATCTCACTGAAAGTGTAGGAGTCGTTGATGTACCTGAAAGATGGAACACCTTGCATCTGCTTTCCGGAGAGATTGAATTTGACAACCTTGACCGATCAGTACTACCGAGAAGCGGTCAGAATTTCAGAGTCCGGGGAGACTACTCGGCCGAATTCCTTCCCGGAGATCATTTCGGCCGGATATCCGGGAAGTGGACCGGACACTACAGGGTCATATCCCCGCTGGCTCTGATCCATACCATCCGCGGCGGCTATACCTTCGGCGACAATATCCCGCTGCACTACCGGTTTTATGCCGGCGGATACCAGGATTTTCCCGGATTCAAAAAAGATTCGGTTACCGGAAACAACATTCTTTCCGCAGGAATCGCCGGCCGCTATCATCTTTACTCCAATTTTTATGCCACCATCGGTGTTCATGCCGGAAACACATATGATAATCTCAATTTTGACGTGTTCGACAAATCATTATTATGGGGCTGGACTACCGCGCTGAGCTGGGATACTGTTCTCGGCCCTGTTGAGGTGGCTCTTTCAGGCAGCAGGCAGAACACCGTATTGCTGGAGTTTCAGATCGGCCTGAATTTCCGGGATATCCCCTGAAATCATGGTTTGAAAATGACAATAAAATCAGTAACCGGCTGTCATTTTTTCTGCTGCAATATGCACAAGCATCTTGTCGGATATCCATGGATTGGCTACATTGCATTAGCACATTATACATCAAGGACATCCGCCTATGAAAAATCCACGTATTCTGGTCCCCACCGACTTTTCCGACCTGAGCAAACTTGCTTTTTCCAATGCATCGGCGATAGCCGGACTGTTTGACGGTAAAGTCACCCCTTTTCATGCCTACATGCAGGTCAACGAACTTGACGGATTTTACTATATGGGCGAGACCAGTCCGGAAGCGGACCTACGAACACTTGAAAAAACACTGTACAAAAAACTTGAGCAGGTCGCATCCGAACTTGTTGAGGAGCCTTACAGAGATGAACCGGTTGTAAAAATCGGAAATGCGGCACGTGCCATTACCGAGACCGGAAAAGATTTTGATCTCATCGTAATGAGCAGTCATGGAAGAACCGGATTCTCCAGGCTGATTCTGGGATCGGTTTGTGAAAAAGTACTCAGAACCTCGCACACCCCTGTTCTCGTGCTGGAAAAGGAAAGCCGGCTAATGCCGCTGGAGCGTATCCTTCTGACGACAGACTTCTCCGACAATTCCATATACGCATTTGAGCCGGCAGCCGAGTTTGCAGAAGCAACAGGAGCCCGCATCGATTTGGTGCATATTGTCAGTTATGAACAGTTTGATACTCTGGCACAGGCGCAGCATGACAGCAAGGAGCGCAAAGACAGGCTCGCCCGGTTATCGGAAAAATATCTTGGGGATCTTGAGCAGCAGGTTCGCACGGAAGTTATCTTTTCCGAGAAATCGGTTCACGAAGAAATATCGCGCCTGACGAAATCCCGGCCTTACAATCTTGTGGTCATGTCTACCATCGGCCGGACAGGCCTCGACTATATGATGCTGGGAAGTACCGCTTCGAGCGTACTTCGCCATGTAAAAACCGCCGTTCTCAGTTTCAATCCGATACCGAATCAATAATACCCGGCGTCAACTCCCGGTTTTTTTATGTATTAATCCGATGATCACTAAACTTTTACTGATATGAAAAACGCAAATATCCTTGTCCCCATTGACTTTTCCGAACTGAGCTACAAAGCGCTGGAATCAGCCGTAACCTTTGCAAAACTGTTTGACGGCGCCATCACCCCGTTTCACTCCTATGTTTCGATGAGTGATGTGGATATCCCGGAGACTTCCAAATCATCGGAAAAACTGTTCAAGGACCACGAGCAGCTTGAAAAAAAGCTTGCTGCCAAGCTTGATCAGAAAGCAAGCCAGTATGTAGACTCCGAGTTTCTGAACAAAGGGATGATCCAGGTTGGCAACCCGGCAGATGCCATAATTGAAGCTGCCCAAAACTTTGATCTGATCGTTATGACCACCCATGGCCGTACCGGATTTTCACGGCTGATCATGGGCTCGGTCGCAGAAAAAGTTATCCGGTTTGCTCCGGTACCGGTGGTTGTTGTCGAGGAAAAATCCAGTATCGCTCCGCTTGAGAAAATTCTGCTGACAACAGACTTTTCCGAATATTCGCTCAAGGCGGTTCCCTTTGCCAGGAGTATCGCAGAAGCTTCCAAAGCCCGGCTGGATATCATTCATGTCGTCAGTTTTGAGCAGTTTGGCAGTATTCCGCAAATTCAGGCTGCCACCGATACCAAAAAGAAGCAAATGAGGGAGCTGGTTGAAGAGCGCTTCAGTGATATGAAAGATCTTGTGAAAACCGATGTGGTCTCCACACAGCGCTCTATTCACGAAAAGATCACCAAGATAGTGCACAAGGGCGAATATAATCTGGTGATCATGGCAACCATCGGCCGTACCGGCCTTGAGTATCTCCGCCTTGGCAGTACCGCATCCAATGTGGTCCGGCACGTAGAAAATGCGGTGTTTACAGTTAATCCACGCCGTCTGAAAGGAGCGGATAAAAAATCCTGAAGTCTCTGCCCCCCGTTAGCTGACGGGTATTCTCTTTCAGCGTATTAAAAAAGCCATCCCGAAAGTATGACGGGATGGCTTTTTTTCTTTCGCAGGCGAAACGGCCGGAGGATCACTCTTCCAGGGTTGACAAATCACCTTCATCAACACCCATGGCCCGGGCCTTCAGTACCCTCCGCATAATTTTCCCGCTTCGGGTTTTGGGCAGGGAATCCAGAAACTGAACCACTTCCGGACGGGCGATCGGGCCGATCTCATCACTCACGTGCTGCCTGAGCTCCTCTTCCAGGCTCTTGCCCCCTTTCACTCCCTGTTTAAGTATCACATAGGTGTATATGGCATTCCCCTTGACTTCATGAGGCAGCGCAATTGCCGCCGCTTCTGAAACCGACGGGTGGCTCACGAGGGCACTCTCGACTTCAGCAGTACCCAGACGGTATCCGCTGACCTTGATTACATCATCGATCCGGCCGATAATCCAGAAATATCCGTCTTCATCCACTCTCGCAGAATCGCCGGCCTTGTACCATCCCTGCTTTTCATACTCTTTCCAGTACGTTTCCACAAAGCGGTCGGGGTCACCGTATATGGTTCGGGCCATGCCGGGCCACGGTGTTTTTATGACGAGATTTCCTTCTTCACCGGCTTTTACCTCTTTGGCCTTTTCATCCACAATAGCTATCTCAATGCCAAAAAACGGTTTGGTTGCCGAGCCAGGCTTCAGGGGTGTAACCGGAAGGGGCGAAATCATGAAGCCGCCGGTTTCGGTTTGCCACCACGTGTCCATGATCGGACATTTCTCATTCCCGATAACCCTGTGATACCATTTCCATGCTTCCGGGTTGATGGGTTCACCGACGGAACCCAGAAGCCGCAGACAGCTGAGGTCATGCCGAGCAGGCCACTGCTCACCAAAACGCATCAGACCGCGGATGGCTGTCGGTGATGTGTAGAGAATATTGATGCCGTACTTTTCCACCATGCTCCACCAACGGTTGGGATAGGGATGGTTGGGCGCTCCCTCATACATCATCACCGTAGAGCCGTTAATCAGCGGACCGTAAATCATGTAGCTGTGACCTGTAATCCATCCCGGATCCGCGGCGCACCACCACCGGTCCTCATCCTTTATATCAAATACGTAACGATGCGTAGCGGCCGTATACACAGCATATCCGCCATGAGTATGCAAAAGCCCTTTGGGTTTTCCCGTTGTCCCTGACGTGTACAAAATGAAGAGCATATCTTCGGCATCCATGACTTCGGTATCACATTTCGGACTGGAAATAGGCAGGGCCAGCAGATCATGAAGCCAGAAGTCACGGTCATTCTCCATATACACTTCATGCCCGGTGCGTTTGACGGTTATGCAGACCTCAACGGTCGGCGAGCGCTTCATGGCCTCATTGGCAATACCCTTCAGATCAGTGATTTTTCCGCGGCGCCATCCGCCGTCAGCAGTAACCAGCACCCTGCTTTGAGAGTCGTCAATCCGTGAAGCCAGGGCCTCCACACTGAATCCGCCATACACAACACTATGTGCGGCACCGATTTTCGCGCACGCGAGCATGGCTATGGCAAGCTCCGGGATCTGGGGCATGTATATGGTCACAATTTCACCCTTTTTGACACCCATGCTTTTCAGGATATTGGCAAATTTGGAAACCTCCCTGTTCAGTGCATGGTATGACATGGTTTTGAGATCGCCGGGTTCACCTTCCCAGATCAGCGCAAGCTTGTTTCTCCGCCACGTCTTCAGATGGCGGTCTATGGCATTGCTGATCATGTTGGTTTTTCCGCCGGTAAACCACTTGTAAAACGGCTTGTTGCTGTCATCCAGAACCTTGTCCCACTTTTTGAACCAGTGCAGCTTTTTGGCTTCCTCAGCCCAGAAACCTTCCGGATCTTCTACCGAACGTTTGTATACAGCATCATAATCTTTCACATTGGCCTGCTTAACGATCTCTTTCGGAGGATATACAAGCTCTCCGTTACTGCTACTGTTTGTCTTTTTCTGAGTACTCTTGGCCATGTACAACTCCTTTTAGTTGATTATCAGTTGCTTGCGTTCATTCAATTAAAATGCAGCTCTTTATGCAGATGTTATTTTAACTTATGTCGGACAGGAATTCAAACTTTATTTCCGGTCGATGCCGATCCGGTTAATACCGATGGATACATAATCATTCGGGATGAATCCGGACTACCTGAACGGTAAAGCAGCTCAGCTGCACCCTGATCCATATTTTTTTTACATCCGGTTGCACGCTGTCTTTTTTTATTGTATTATGCACATACTTCGTACACATACTTCATCACAGTGATCTCAGCGATATGGATAACAGTCAACTGACCAGGAAGCAGAAACAGTTTTTTGATTACATTGTAACCTTCAAGGAAGAACATGGTATCTGGCCTACCTATCGTGAAATAGCCGAGCAGTTCCGGTTCAAATCGCCGAATAGTGTCACACAAAATCTCCAGGCGCTGCTAAAGAAGGGCTATCTCATCAAAACAGACGATGATGAATATGAACTTGCTCCCGAATTCGATACCGCGGACAGCATCCCTGAAACGGGAATCCCCGTACGCGGCCTTATTGCAGCAGGATCACTTCAGGAGGCCGTTGAAGCCAACCTCGGCTCCATCACACTGGAATATCTGTTCCCCAATATCGATAAAATGTATGCGCTGCGCGTTTCGGGCGCCAGCATGAAAGATGCCAACATACACGACGGCGACTTCGTCCTTCTCATAGATGATGACATCAAAAACGGAGATATCGGAGCGGTACTGTACAATGGCGAGACATCGCTGAAACAGATTTTTTACGGGAAGAACGGTCTGCAGTTAAAACCGGCAAATGAAGAGTATCAGGATATCATCATTGAGCCTGACGTTTTCGAAGAAGTTCGTGTACTGGGAAAATATGTCGGACATGTAAACAGATCCGGCATCTTCAAGCAAACTGATACGGACACGAGAAACTGATATCAACCGGCTGATGCATCGGGCCGGCCGGCTCCACCATGCTGTGAGCACGGCTCCGGGCGTTATAACCTGAAACGGCAGCATCGTAAGACCGCGGGGCTTTCAGAGTTTTCTGAGGGAATTCGTTTTGCTGATTAGCTCACCTTTCTTTCTCTCAATGACTTCTCTGCCGCTGCCTCTCAGCATCTCCTCCCGGGATTTTCCGCGTGTAATGTATACATTTACCCCTTTTACCGCCTCATGCAGCTGACCATCTTTGATCCATGCACGTCCGCCATCATGCTGCAGCCGCTTCCGGTTCTTGATTAAAAAAGCCTGTCTGTGCAAATCAGGCAGTTGTTTTGATTTATCTTGATTCTCCGTACTCATAAGCTATATTAATTCAAAACAGGGGTGATTGGATGATGCAGGCGGAAGATGATCGCTGATTTTCTTCCCGAATCCAAAGTTACACTACTCCGGCTATTTTTCAAATGTCACGATACCCCGAAAATTACTTTTCATTCTTCCTGACAAAGTCTTATATTTGTATTCTTAATAAAATCCAGTTTTTGACAAGAACAGTAGGAAAACAGACATGTACGCGATTGTTGAAATAAGTGGGCATCAATACAAAGTTGCCGAAAAGGATGTGATTTTTGTTGACAGGCAGCAAGCCGATGAAAACAAAAAAATCACCCTGGACAAGGTGCTTTTAACTTCAGACGGAAACGGTAAAGTAAACGTTGGAACACCCGTTCTGGAAAAAGCCAAAGTTCAGGCCAAAATCGTTGACCATACCAAAGGTGACAAGATGATCGTTTTCAAGAAAAAACGACGCAAAGGCTATCAGGTCACCCGCGGACACCGGCGTCATCTTACCCGAATTTTAATTGAAAAAATAACCGCTTAACTCCTTGAATTATGGCACATAAAAAAGGCGGCGGATCAACAAAAAACGGTCGTGACTCAGAATCCAAGCGACTTGGTGTGAAATGCTTTGGCGGTGAAGCCGTGAAAGCCGGCAACATCCTCGTCCGGCAGCGTGGAACCAAATTCCATCCCGGAACCAATGTCGGCATTGGCAAAGACGACACCCTTTTCGCTATGGCTGACGGAACTGTCATGTTCCGCAAAGGGCGAAACGACCGCAGAACGGTTTCTGTTGAGGCCAATTGATTCCGCTTTAAGACGTTTTCAACAGGTATTAAAAGCTCTAATGACCACTTTCATTAGAGCTTTTTTTTTGCCATTCTTTAATATTATCCGTTCTCAAACTTGCCTTTCTGCAATTTGTAAGCCATGAATACAGATTCTTTACCGGGATTGCCGGACCTCCAGCCGGGAAATATTTTTTGCATAGGCCGCAACTATGCGGCACACGCAAGGGAATTGAACAATCCGGTTCCTGAACGGCCGGTCATATTCACCAAATCATCGTCAAGTTTGTGCTATGACGGCAATGTGGTAATCCCTGCTTTTGTCAAAGAACCGCATTATGAAACCGAAGTCGTTGCAGCCATATCCCGGGAAGGCAAAAACATTCCTGCCGGAGAAGCCCTGCAACACATTGCCGGATATGCTGTTGGCATTGATGTCACCGCAAGGGATATTCAGACTGAACTTAAAGAAAAGTCACACCCATGGTTCCTTGCCAAAAGCCTCGATACGTTCGCTCCGGTGAGTTCCTTCGTTTCAGCCGCAGAGATAGCGGATCCGAACAACATCTCATTTTCCCTTGAAGTTAACGGAGAACGGCGTCAGACCGGCGATACTTCTCTGATGCTGTTTCCAATTGACCTGCTGATAGCTACGCTCTCAAAGTATGTAACTCTCAAACCCGGAGACCTGATATTCACCGGAACACCGGAAGGTGTCGGGCAGCTGCATCCGGGTGACCACCTTCATGCAGAGCTTCAGCAAGGGCTGATCACCCTTGATGTCATCATCGCTTTTGAAAACTGACTGGCCGCCATGCGCCCTGCCTTACTTGTCATATTTGCCGGATTGTTTTTTGCGACCAACGCTGCAGGCCAGGAAAGACCGGCTTTCCTGGACGATGACGTTTCCTACTTCTGGCCTACCAATGCCAGCAGGTACATGTCCTCCTCATTTGGTGAAACACGATCCGCTCATTTTCATGCCGCAATGGACATAGGTACATGGGGTCATGAAGGATACCCCATATTTGCAACGCGTGACGGAGTTTTGTACCGGGTGGGTGTAAGTCCGAGCGGATATGGAAATGTCATCTATCTCAAACACGATGACGGCTCTTACTCACTGTATGCCCATCTTAAAGACTTCCATCCGGAAATCCGTGAACTGGTTGATTCCCTGCGGCTGCCCGAATATACCTTTGATTTTGACAAAGTATTGAAAGATTATGGCATAACCTTTCGCAGAGGCGAACAAATCGGCTGGTCCGGATCCACCGGCGTCGGCCCGCCGCATCTGCATTTTGAACTCAGGTCACCTGAAGGACGCCCGTTCAATCCGCTGCTTGCAGGCATTGAAATTGATGACACCATCCCGCCGCGTTTTTCGGGTCTGGCCATTGAACCCCTTGGCCTCAACAGCAGCATTTCAGGAACAAACGGGGGGATCAGAAGAGTGCGCCCTGCCTTCAGAGACGGCTGGTTTGATTTCGGGCATCATAATGTAACCGGGGAGATCGGACTGGCTGTCAATGTATTTGACCGTGCAGATGGA
Source organism: Natronogracilivirga saccharolytica (assembly GCF_017921895.1). Lineage (NCBI taxonomy): Bacteria > Pseudomonadati > Balneolota > Balneolia > Balneolales > Cyclonatronaceae > Natronogracilivirga > Natronogracilivirga saccharolytica. The sequence goes on along the minus strand of NZ_JAFIDN010000012.1, from coordinate 50,141 downwards.
TCCAATAATGTCCACGCTGTTTACGAACTTGAAATGTATGTCAACGACGAACGCTACTTTCATTCACGCGTTGACAGTTTCTCATTTGATCAGACACGGCAGATGTTTGTCGACAGGGTCTTCTCAATTCTCCGGACTGAGCGAAAGGGGTATCAGAGACTTTACGTAAGAAACGGCAATAACCTCCCTTTTTATAAGGATACCGGCCATTCCGGGAAACTGGATCTCCCACCGGGGCGGCATGACATAACAATTTACACATCGGATTTTTTCGGGAACCGGTCCCGTGCGCGGCTGGTACTTGAAGTGGAGGATCCATCCGATACTCCGGGTGATGCCGGTACGGTTGTCCGCACTGATTTCCCTGACGGCTACATCCAAAGCACTTCAAAGTCAGCAGGAGGCGCTACTCGTTTCTCACATGTTTCCGATAGTGCTGCTGTTTTTGCTGCAGATAGCAACCGGCCCGGAAAAATTGTAAATGCCGGTTCACACGTGGCCGGTTTTACAAATCACCAGCCCCCACGGATTCCTGAAAATCTTTTCTGGAACAAGAACTGGGTACGCCTGAAAAACACAGTCAGTGGCGGCACTTCCGGAGAATTAGACAATGACTTCGCAGAGGATGCTCAGGTACTCTCGCTGCGGCCGCTGGGATCCTTTTCTGATGAACAAACCGTAATCCGGGGCAATAGTGGCGTCCCCCTGGACAAAAGCTCACGCATGCTCCTGTCCTCAGGTGAGCAGTCCTGGAAGCTGAATCGAATCTATCCGGAGCAAAGAACTACCATTTACTCCGGGAATATGCGTGTTTCTGTAGATTTTCCGGAGGGTTCTTTTTTCGAACCTGTGACTATCGGACTTGCTTCCGATTATCCCGCGTTTGCTTTATTCCCGGATTCAAAACCATTCCGGCGTCCGGCCGCTGTCCGCATCCATCTGGATCAAACCCTGCGCAACATACCCGGACTGGGTCTGTACCGGATTAATTCCGGAAACAGAAATTCAAGCCATGTTGCATCCATCAAAGACCCGGATCAGTCGGTACTTGTTGCCTCGATAAATTCGGGAGGCAAATATACTCTGAAAGCTGACACAGCTGCTCCCTCGGTTACCTCGCCATCGATTGGCAAGTGGTCACATATTGACGAGTTTTTTGCAACGGTATCTGTAAATGACGAAAAGTCGGGTATTAATTACCGGTCTGCTGTTTTTAAAGTAAACGGAGAGCGGGGTATCGCAGAATATGACCCTGAAAAAAAACTGCTGCGGTTTCACCTGCCGGGCTTCCGTCCGGAGCAGGTAAACGAGCTGCGTGTCCGGATATCAGACAATGCCGGCAACACAACGGAAAAAACTTTCAGCGATGTGCGATACAACTGACTTCCACCAGTGCATTTTTGGGAAGTGATTTAACAGCAACAGCTTCTCTTGCAGGTGGATTTTCCGGGAAATATCGGCCGTAAATCTCATTTACTTCTGCAAAGTCCTTCATATCCGACAGATAAACCGTGCATTTGATCACCTTGTTCCAGTCGGAACCAGCTGCCTTCAGCACTTCACCAAGGTTTTTCATGGTCTGATGCAGTTGCGATGAAACATCCTGACCGGCCATATCACCGGAATCAGGAAGAAGACCGATCTGGCCGGAACAAAAAACCAACTGGTCATAAACCACTGCCTGATTGTATGGTCCTACAGCTGCCGGTGCTCTTCGGGTAGTAACGGTATGCTTTGACATAATGATTAATGGCCTGTGACGTTATTTTTCATTGAAGTGACATGTACCGGGTTTGAGATCTGATTCTTTACCCAGCACGTCAGCAGTTATGCATCCTGAAACAGACCGGGCTAATCCCCTGTCAGTTACAGGTGTTGCATTGTTGCGGTAACTTCAACCTATAGTTGCTTTGGATTCCGTATCATATACTACTATATTTTTGATAATTTTACATTACAGTATTGATTAAATTTTTCACATTTGAAAAATCAGAAGTACGGTCTTAATAAAAACTTTCAAAACAACAAAACTACAAACAAAAATCAGTTGAAATGATGCTTTGTTCATATCCGGCATGCTTCGGCATCGGATACTAACGCACATCTCAACAGATTAAATAACTCAGAAAAGCACATACAGATGAAATGAACATGACCGGGTCGGCGCCCGGACACACAGGCGAATGATTACATACGGTCATGACATTACATGTGACGACATAAATCCAAACATTTAAACACATGAAAACCAAATTTTTTCCACAAGCACTTATTGCTGCTGCCCTGATGATGATGGTTTGGTCATGCGCAACGGACCCGAACATTGAGTCGGCCCGGCTGGCACTGGTACAGCAAGACTATCAGGAAGTCATCGAATCTGCCCAGGCAGCTATTGACAGCGACCCTGACAATGGTGACGGCTATTACTACATGGCGGTTGCTTATGCTTCCATAGCTGCTGAAAAGCCGGCAGATGAGCGGGTTGAGGATTACAAAAAAGCGCGTGAATACTTCATGGAAGCGCGAGAGCGCTATGAAGACCAGCTGATTTCCAGTGACGAAGCCGACAACCTGGATGAAATCCTTGTTGAAACCTGGGGATATGAGCACAATTCAGGTGTTGAGCCTCTGACTGACGACATTATCAGTTCCGATGAAGACTCACTGAAGCTGGCCCGGCATCACTTCAAAAATGCCACAACCATCAACCCGGACAGTGTCCAAAGCTTTAACCTCCTGGCTGAGGTCGAATTTGCATTGGGTGACCTCGAAGAAGCCGAGCGCATCACCCGTCATATCATTTATGATATGCAAAAAGCCGACTTGTTCAATTATTACCGCCTTGCCTTTTATCTAATGGAAGGTGACCGTGACGATGAAGCCATTGAGATCCTGACTGAAGCACGTGATGAGTATCCGGATGAGATCGAAATTGTTCAGGAGCTTGCCAATGCCTACCTCAGAACAGGTGATACGGACAAGGCACTTGAGGTGGTCCGGGAGCTGATTGACCGTGATCCCGAAAATCCGCAGTACCGGCTGGTATACGCTACCCAGGTCTACCAGATGGTGCAGGATATCGACGATCAGATCCGGGAGATACACGATGATATGTATGACATGAGTCGTGAAATCAGGGACAAGGCCAGAGAACCTGATGCTGATGAGCAGGAAGTTGAAGACATGCTGGCTGAGCTGGACCGGAAACAGGAAGAAGCTAATGACCTGATTCAGGAATCATTCCGTTTCTCCGACAGAGCAGAAGAAGAGCTTCAGTTTGCCCTTGAAAAGGATCCTGAAAACCCGGATGTCCATGCCACACTCGGAATTCTGTATCAGAACCGCGCGGCTGTCATGCAGGATAAGCGAAACATGACTGACGACATGGATGAAGCTGACGAGTTTGACAAACAGGCTCAGGAATATCTGGAGCAGTCACTGCCGCATTACGAAAAAGCGGCCGAACTGGAGCCTGACAATCCGGAGCACTGGCGTTCACTATTCCGCATTTATACCAACCTCGGGATGGAAGAAGAGGCTCAGGACGCTCAGGAGCGTGCAGGACTCTGATTGACTCTCCTCCTGTTGCAGATGTCACCAGTACTCATAACATGAGCTGACATCTGACAGATAATCTGAAAAGCCCGGCAGCTTCCAAACTGCCGGGCTTTTCTTTTTGTTAAGAACCTTTTTGCCATTCTGCTTCAATTTGCAACAGATACAACCGAAAATTGGGAACTACATAAATTGAAAATTTTCAACAGATGAAATGCCATGGCGGCTTACCGTCACACAGGAGCATGATTATAGCCAACATGGGTACTACATGTGACGTCAGAATCACAAATTATAAACACATGAAATTCAACACAAAAACCATCCACGCCGGACAAAAACCCGAAGAGACATCAGGATCTGTGATGCCTCCTGTTTTTTTCACATCCACCTACGCCCAGGAGGCACCCAACAAACACAAGGGGCACGAATATGCCAGGGTTACCAATCCCACCCGTACGGCACTTGAAAACCTGCTTTCCGGGCTTGAAGATGCCCGCTGCACCTGTGCTTTTGCATCGGGCTGCGCCGCGATGGATGCCCTCCTGAAAATGCTGCGCCCCGGCGATCATGTTGTCGCTACCAATGACCTGTACGGCGGATCATACCGCTTGTTCAAAGAGGTTTTTGAACCTTTCGGAATTTCTTTCAGCTTTGTGGACATGCGGTCTGTTGATAATGTCGGCAAAGCCATAACGCCGGATACCAGGATGCTGTGGGTAGAAACCCCTACCAATCCCCTCTTGAAAATAGCCGATATTGCAGGAATTGCCGGTCTGGGAAAACATCATGGCGCTTATACGGTTGTCGATAACACGTTCGCCTCTCCGGCACTTCAGCAACCATTAAACCAGGGCGCTGACGCCGTTGTCCATTCCACAACGAAGTATCTTGGCGGGCACTCCGATCTTATCGGCGGAGCAGTCAGCACCAGCAACGATGAGATATATGAGAACCTCACATTTCAGACGAAAACCACAGGTGCCGTCCCCGGGCCGATGGACTGCTACCTTGCACTGAGGGGAATCAAAACGCTTTCACTGCGGGTAGAGCGATCATGCCAAAATGCACGTGCGCTTGCCGATTACCTACGCAACCACCCCATGACGGGTGATGTCCGCTACCCCGGGCACAGTGATCATCCGGGACACGAAATTGCTGCAAAGCAGATGAGTGATTTCGGGGGGATGGTCTCATTCAGCCTGAAAAGTGATGACCAGGAGAGTGCTGAAAAGTTCATGAGCAACACCTCGGTGTTTACACTTGCCGAAAGCCTGGGTGGTGTGGAGTCTCTGATCAGCCACCCCGCAAGCATGACCCATGCCTCCATACCGAAAAACATTCGTGAAGAAGCAGGACTCAAAGACTCGCTCATCAGGTTATCTGTCGGCATTGAGGACATTGATGATCTCATAGCTGACCTTGATTCCGCTTTTGATAGTCTGTAGCCCTGTCCGCGCACATGCTGTTGATCTTGATCAGGGCGGCAGTTACCTTTGAAAAGACACGGTCTGAACACCTTCTGATTCGGCTCTATGAGCATCTTCCCATGACCCCTCGCCGGATTTACATATGCCTTTGCTTGTTTTTGCTCCCGGTTTTTACCGCCGGGTGCAACAACCCTTTCGCCCCTGGAGAGCTGGAAGGTGATCCGTTTGCCGAACTTCTGGGTGATCCATCCACTATTGAAGGGTTTTACACGCGATTTCAAAAAGCCTACGAACTACGTGACACATCGCTGTACGGACCGCTTATCCACCCCGATTTCACATTTACTTATCGCGATGATGAGCGAAATGTAGATGTCACCTGGGGGCGTTCGGAAGAAATGAACAGTACTTACAACATGTTCTCCCAAAGCTACGATATTAACGTGCGCTGGAACAATATCACCCAGGAAGTCATCGAGGAAGACCAGGCCGAAGCGCAAGTCATCCGAAGGTTCAATCTGAGTGTTGTTCTTTCCCCGTCCGAACCTCCGCTTCGCAGTGACGGGTCGGCGAGCTTCCGCCTCACACGCTCTGACAGTACCGCTGACTGGAGGCTTGTATCCTGGCGTGATGAATCCGATATTTAAAGATATGTAAATGTGAGGTCCCGGTTCACATCAACAAAACCGTCAAACATCTGAATGGAAAATGTAGTCATTATTGATGCAAGCCGTACGCCAATGGGTTCATTCGGCGGCAAACTGAAATCACTTACCGCACCTGAACTCGGAGCCATTGCCATAGGAGCACTTTACAAAAACAACAGCCTCAATCCTGATGTAATAGATGAGGTGGTCATGGGCAATGTCTTTTCGGCCGGTGTCGGTCAGGCGCCCGCACGTCAGGCCGCTCTGAAAGCCGGACTTTCAAATAAAACACCCTCCTCAACCGTCAACAAGGTTTGCGCCTCCGGAATGAAGGCAATAATGTATGCCGCTCAGCAGATTCAGACGGGCGATGCTGATGTTGTGGTTGCCGGTGGCATGGAGAGCATGAGCAACGTTCCGTACTATGTCCACAGTGCCCGGTTCGGCAACAAACTGGGTCATACGGACATGCAGGACGGCATCATCCGCGATGGTCTTTGTGATGCCTTCACCCATGCCTACATGGGCCGTTTCGCTGAAAAATGCGCTGAAAAATATGACATTTCCCGCGAGGAACAGGACAACTATGCCGCCATGTCATACCGCCGGGCGCGCCGGGCCCGTGATGAAGGCGCATTTAATGAAGAAGTGACACCTGTCAAAATACGTGAAGGACGAACCCGTGCCGAAGTCATCGGTGATGATGAAGAAATGGATCGTGTAAACTTTGACAAAATCCCGAAACTGTCCCCCTCCTTTCAGAAGGAAGGCACGGTCACAGCGGCAAACGCATCGCCCATCAGTGACGGAGCGGCTGCGGTGCTGCTGATGAGCGAACGCAAGGCAAAACAGTTGGATCTGACCCCGGTTGCCCGGATTCTCAGTCATGCCAGTACCGCGCAGGAACCCGAATGGTTCACCACAGCACCTTCGAAAGCCATACCGGCTGCACTGGACAGGGCCGGACTCAAATCCGGTGACATCGGTCTGTTTGAGATCAACGAAGCTTTCTCCGTGGTAGCACTGGCGAATATGGCACTTCTTGATCTGGATCCGGACATTGTTAATGTCCACGGAGGTGCTGTGAGCATGGGTCACCCGGTCGGATGTTCCGGAGCACGAATTTTTGTCACTCTCATCCATGCCCTTCGCAGATATGAAAAACAACGGGGTTGTGCTGCTATCTGCAACGGCGGCGGCGGGGCATCGGCAATAATTACAGAATTGATATGAATATGCAGCACATCATTGACTTTAACATCTTCCGGACGTAATTTATTTATCAAATTTCCAATAAAACGATATTGCCTATTGCATCAGTGGTTACTGCACACAGGTTTTGCCGGTTCTGCTCTAAAGGTTGCTTTTTCATATGCTAATGAAGATTTGAACCGTTAATCCTTGCCCTCATATATCAATAACCATCTTTTTGTTTCTTTGCGCTCATAGCGCACGACTGTTTCATGGCAATTCGTAAATATTCCATAGCAGCCAGCACGGGGTTACTGCTCCTCCTGTTATTCGGGCTTGTCGCTGATGCGCAGAACCTGCGGAAAGTGCATCAGACTCCCGAGTTCGATGAGTATGAATTAAAAAACGACAAGCTTCTCATTACTGCTCCGGAAATGGTGATGGTTCCCTGGCAGAACGGGGAGGCGCGGTACCGGGTCATGGAACAGGAAATAGTGCCGGTCACTGCCGATTCCAGCAAGCTGCATTACGCCAAAAATCCCGGCCAGCTGATGATTGAAGGACGCGATACGCCTGTCATCGAAACCGGACAGCCCGGGTACACAAGAGGTAAAATGCAGGCGCCGCTCACTATCCACATTGCCCGGCAGAACGAAGAAGAAAGCCTGAACTTCCAGGTTCTGCGCCATTTGCGCATCCGTGTATACAAAGATTCCGATGAACCGCAGCTACGGCAGGAATATCAGCCTGCTGATGTCGCCGACACCCCTGACAACCCTCTCTCATCTGGCGACTGGTTCAAAATCCCCGTCCCTGAAGATGACCTCTACGCTCTTGACATCGATTATCTGGATGCCCTTGGAATCAACACCGATAATATTGATCCCCGGAACATTCAGGTCTGGACCACGCCGGGCTATGAACTGCCGCATCTGAACAGCGCCCCAAGACCGGAACTGGCACAAATTCCCATCATTGTCAGAGGGGAATCTGACGGATCCTTTGATGAAGGCGACCGTGTGAAGTTTTTTGCCAACGGGCCCGACAAGGTGATCTTCAATGAACAGCAAAATCAGTTTGAGCACCGGCTCCACCCCTTCACCAACGATAATTATGTGTTTCTGACTGTCGGATCTGAGCCCGGCATGCGGCTGTCCGCTGAAGAGCCCTCCGGCCAGCCGACCCGGGACGTCAGCGAATTCCGCGATTTTGTGTGGTTTGAAGAGGATCGCGAAAAATCGGAATCCCGGATCAAATCCGGCACGCAGTGGTTCGGCCAGTCCTTCGACCCCGCCAGTTCGCCTTCCCGGACCATTTTCTCCGACACACTGGCCGGATATCGTGACGGATCGGACCTGGATGTCTGGGTTTCGATGGCAGCCCGGTCAACATCCCAGTCACAATTCTCCTTCACTGTCAATGGCAGTTCCGGCATGCCCGTGCTGAATATCAACAGCATCACCTCTCTGACACGGGCAACCGGATTGTCCGCCCAGGTACGCGACCAGCGCCACACATTCCAGGGCTTTTCTCTGGATAATGATGTGCTCACCATCAGCGCCACCTTCCAAAACCCCAGCAGCTCTTCCCGCGGCTGGGTGGAATGGATTCGCATCAGAGCCGATCGTGCTTTGCAGGCCAGAAGTAACAAGCTCCTTTTTCATCCGCCCGATGACGGAGACGGAAGTCTGGTTCGCTATCAAATGACCGGTTTTTCCGATGAACCCGTCGTGCTCGACATAACCGATCCGGTCAACCCCGTGAAGCTGACTGTCACATCCTCCGGCGATGATTACTCAGTGACACATTATTCCGACCGCGACCGCCGGTTCATAGCACGATCCGGCTTTCAAACGCCCGGGCAGGGGGAATCTATACCCACTCAGGACATCCGCAATCCATCCGGTTATCCGGACTATGTCATCATCACAGCCGAGGATTTTCTCGATGAAGCGCAGCGCCTTGCCGATTACCGCAGTGACCGTGACGGACTGACACCTGTTATTGTCACTCAGCAGCAGATATTCAATGAATTCAATGGCGGTGTGCCCGATTTTGTCGCGATTCGTGACTATCTGAAGCACCTTTATGACAGGGGAGGCGATGCCGGACGGTCCCGGCCCGAGTACCTGCTCCTGTTTGGAGGAGCGACCTATGACTACAAAGGGGTCATCCGCAACCCCAACATGCAGAACCATGTCTTCACCTATCAGAGTGAAGAATCCGTCCATCGCACCAACAGCTATGGCAGTGATGACTTTTTTGGCTTCATGGGTGATGATGAAGGCCTTTGGCCCAGAAACGGCAGCCCCGACAATCCATTGAATCTTCTGGACATAGGCATAGGCCGACTCTCCATACAGACTACCGAAGAAGCCCGGTTGCTGGTCGATAAAATCAAGGCTTACGAAGATCCCCGCAACCGCGGTGACTGGCAAAGCCTGTTCACATTCATCGCAGACGACCACCAGGCCGGAAGCAGCAATGACCGGGATCTGCACATCCTGAATGCCGACGGAACTGCCGATGTCATCGACCAGGACGAAACCGGGGTAAGGATGGAAAAAATCTACCAGATTTCCTATCCGACGGAAAATACAAGTGCCGGTCAGCGAGTACCCCAGGCCACCCAGGCCATGGTTGACCGCATCAATGATGGTACACTGGTCTGGAATTTTTCGGGACACGGAGCCGAGCAGTTTCTCACAGATCAGCGGCTGTTCACCTCAGATGATATCAGCAAGCTGAACAACCGGGACCGGCTCACCATCATGGTGACGGCAACCTGTTCATTCGGCAGATTTGACGATACGGAAGAAAACTCCGGCGCTGAAAAAATGCTGCTCCATCAGGATGGCGGACTGATCGCCGCATTTACTACTACCCGTGTCGTTTATACCTCCCCTAATCCCGAAATTCTGAATTTCGGTCTGAACATCGCCCTTACCCGTGAAATGACCCGCCGCGACGAAGACGGCCGGCCCAGACGGCTTGGCGACATTTTCAGGGAAACCAAATATTATCCGGCCGGATCGGACTTCAATGCCCGGAAATTCATCCTGCTAGGCGATCCCGCGATGCGGATAGGTTTCCCGGAAACCGAAATTGATCTGACTCACATCAACGGAAAGGAAATAGCATCCGATTCGCTCATTGAACTTCGCGCCCTGGACCGTGTTTCGGTAAGCGGGCAGGTCAGCCGTCCTGACGGATCTGTTGACACCGGTTTTGACGGTGAAGCCAATGTCCGGGTTTTCGATGCCCGGCGCCTTGTGAGTTATCCTGATTTCGACTGGGTCGCCGCCGGCAATTGCTATCTGGATGATTGCGGCTATTTTGTCCAGACCGATGCCCTGTTCAGCGGCCGGGTTTCTGTAACCGGCGGGCAGTTCCAGAGTGAATTTATCATTCCGAAAGACGTCTCCTATTCTGCCGATCCGGGAAGAGTGCAGGTTTACGCACGAAAGCAGGATGCTGATGCCGTAGGTTCCGGTTCCGGATTCCGCATCCGTGGCAGAAATCCGGATGCCGAAGATGACGGAGATGGTCCGGATATTGAAGTGTACATGAACGACGAGCTTTTTGCCGACGGAGGCGTAGTTAACGACTCACCGCAGCTCATTGTGCTTCTTCAGGATGAATCCGGAATCAACACGACAGGTGCCGGTGTCGGCCACGAGATCGTCGCAATACTGGAAGACCTCGACGATGCCTCTAACCGCCGGACCATAACCCTGAATGAGTTTTATCAGAGCAACCTTGACGATTTTACCAGCGGAAGGATCGAATATCCGCTCAGCGGCCTGGAAGAGGGTCACTACCGCCTGAAAGTGCGTGCATGGGATGTTTTCAATAACCTTGGCGAATCTGAAATCACTTTCGAAGTACTGGAAAGTGAAGAGCTGCAGATCCGGAATGTTTACAACTATCCCAATCCCATGCACAACTTCACACATTTTGTGTTTGAACACAATCAACCCGGTGTGCCGTTGGATATTAATATCCGGGTTTATACGTTAAGTGGACAGCCGGTCACTACTATCCGCCGCGAACAGTATATCACCGGCGGGAATCTGGTTAAAATTGACTGGCATGGCCGCGATGATGACCAGCATCGTCTGGCCACAGGTACATATTTGTATCATGTACAGGTTCAGGCTGAAACCGACAGTGGTCGTCAAAGAAAGGATCAGATCGAGCGGCTTGTGATATTACGATAATTTTTGCGAACTTTTTATTTCACTCTCCAAACAAGAACAATCGTTACCATGCATAGTAAAAAGAACTACATCTACTCTATTGCCCTGGCAGCTTTGTTGCTGCTTGCCCCCGGCATCAGCTACAGCCAGGTAGCTATAACCGCCGTTCCGTTCCTGCAGATTGAACCGGACTCCCGTTCCGCTGGTATGGGGAATGCCGGTGTTGCCCTTGCCGACAACGCAAGTGCGGTATTCTGGAATCCGGCCGGACTTGCCTTCCAGGAAGGACACGAGTTCAGTCTGACGCACTCCAGCTGGCTGCCGGAATTTGATGTCGACATGTTCTACAACTATGTATCCGGCCGCTACTATGTTGAAGGTATCGGATCCATTGGCGGACATATTACATACCTCAACCTCGGCGAGCAGGTCAGAACCGACGAAACAGGTCAGGAACTGGGGACATTCTCCAGTTACGACCTTGCCTTCGGACTCTCCTACGCTTTCAAGCTCAACGATAATTTCTCGCTGGGAACCGGCCTTCGGTACGTATACAGCAACCTGGTTCCGGAAGGAACAGATGTGAGCGGACAGACGGCTCAAAACGGAACGAGTATCGGTCTGGATCTTGCGGCACTGTACCGGTCAAATGAATTTTCGGTTGGCAACCGGGCCGCCCAGGTGCGTGCAGGGATGAATCTGTCCAATCTCGGACCGTCCATTCAGTACACCGATGAAGAGCAGAAAGACCCGATGCCTACACTGCTAAGGGTTGGCTGGGCATATAAAATGGATATTGACAGCGACGGCTTCAATACCATCACCATTACCAATGACTTTTCCAAGATCATGGCCCGCAATGATGAAGACGGCATTGCCATGAATCCGATCGAAGCTCTGTTCAACTCATGGGATACCTGGCACAACTCGCTTGACAACGTTGATGTCCCTCTGAGCGAGCAAATCATGATCGGAGTCGGGGCCGAGTACTGGTATGACAATCTGTTTGCTCTGCGTGCCGGTTATTTCTACGAGTCACCCAACAACGGCGACCGGGAATTTCTTACCTTCGGTGCAGGTCTGCGCTACAACATGTTTGGTGTTGACTTCAGCTATATTTACACACTCGAAGAACAGCATCCGCTGGCCAACACCCTGCGCTTTACCGCTCTGCTGAGCTTCTGATAATTATTTTCAAAACCTGCAACCGCCAGTATTCCGAATGTCGCGTCTCCTGATGAAAAGCGGAAGCCTGACCCTGCTGTCATGGCTTCTGCTTTTTCCTCTTTCTGCCATTGCTGACCAGCCTGCTGATTACCTGCTTGCAGCTCCATACTATTCTGCTGATGAAACTGCTGCCAAAGCACGAGCATCCGGTACCATTCACATCGTTGCCGTTATGGTGGAGTTTCAGGAGGACGACAACCGGTTCACTACCGGGGACGGCACCTTCGAACTGGACTTTCTGGAACGCCATGATATCGTAATCGATCCGCTCCCGCACGACAAAGGCTATTTTGAAGCCCGCCTGGAATTTGCCCGAAACTATTTTAACACGGTATCCGGCGGCAAACTGGATGTTACCTGGGAAGTGCTCCCGGAGATTGTTCAGCTGGATGAGCCCATGAGCGCCTACTCTCCCACCGGAGAGACAGACGAAGAAAATTTCAAGCTGGCCAACCTGGCACGCGATGCCTGGACCAGTGTCAGTCCCGGTACTGTGCCCGATCTGTCCGGCCACGACCCCGATAAAACCATGTTTATTGTATTTCATGCCGGCTCCGGCAGGAATATCGAACTCATGGGTACCACACTCGACAAAACGCCTCAGGATATCCCCTCGGTTTACCTGGGACCGCAATCCTTTCAGCGCCTGCTTGATGAACCCGGTTTCGACGGGTTTGATATCGGTGAACCTGATCTCAAAGTCACTAACACCGCTCTTCTGCCGCAGACCCAGTCGCGGACCGGAGAAGATATCGCCGGGGATGAATATGTCCTTGAGCTCTCCATCAACGGATTGCTGGTCGCCAATATCGGCAGCTTCTTGGGTCTGCCCGACCTGTTCAATACCGACAGCGGAGCCTCGGCCATCGGGCGTTTCGGTCTGATGGACGGAGCCTCCATTTTCTCCTATCTCGGTCTGTTCCCTCCGGAGCCGTCCGCATGGGAAAAGATCCATCTCGGATGGCAGGAACCCTTTGATATCACACTTGATACCGAAGAGCCCGTCCGGCTTCCCGCCGTTTCCCTGCGGGAAGAAAACAGCATCGCACGCCACGCGATCTCTTCCGACGAGCACTTCCTCGTGGAAAACCGCCATCGAAACCCTTCAAATGAAGCGCTCGAACTGACCATCCGGACACCCGACGGAAATTATGTGACCAGAACGGTTGAACCTGATGATGAGCGCTTTGATCCGTTCGATGCCTCCGATTATGATGAGATCCTCGAACCGGGCGTGATTGTGAACGTCAGCAACTTCGACTGGAGCCTTCCCGGCGGACCTGATATCAGCACCGATGATGATACCGATGCAGACACCGACCGGATTCTGAACGGCGGCATGCTCATCTGGCATATCGATAATGCCGTGATCCGCAGTACTCTGGATGATAACCGCGTCAACGCCAACTCCGACAGAAGAGGGGTTCAGGTAGTGGAGGCAGACGGTGCGAGGGACATCGGCCGCTCCCCCGGAACCGGGCAGGACCGCTTCACAAACGGCCACGCCTTTGACTTCTGGTGGTCGGGCAACGACTTTACCGTCATCACCACCGCCGGCGACAGTATTGTGGTTTACGAAAACCGGTTCGGTCCGGATACTCGTCCATCCAACGAAAGCAACCTCGGCAGCCCATCCCATTTTGAGTTCTACGATTTCTCCGACAACATACCGGAGGCCTATTTTTATGCCCGCTCCGTTGCCGGAGATCTGACCGATCCCGTCTCACCTTCGTTTCCGGAGCTGCCGGAATCTGCCGGACACCCATCCGGATCAGCGCAGTTTCCCTCAGCACTTGTCTGGCTGGCCGATATGATTGATGACGGGCCCGACGAACTGATGATACCGTCACCATCCGGCTTTTACATCATTGCAGCCGGAGACAGTGAAGAAGACTATCGTTTTCTGGAACACCCTTTTCCGTCATCGCCTGTAATTGATGGCAACCAACTGCTGTCCGGACAAATGCCGCCGGAGCCGGCCGAAAGCAGCCAGGACATCCGCTCCTGGACACTGGAAAACGGTGACTGGGTTTCATCATGGGTGCTCGAAGGCCGCCCGTTCGGTCCGGGGCTTGTCAGCCGTGAAAATGACGGAAGCTATCGCGCCGATCTCACGCCGCTCACATTCGATGCCGATGGCGTCGTGCTCACAGACGACGGGCCAGCCGTTCAAAAAAGCGGGGAGACAGACGGAATTTACGCCGAACTGGAGGATGACAGGGTCGTCATTTCTGACGGTTCGTTCCATTACGACCTGCGCGGTGATAAGCGCGGCTCAAAACGAAAATATGTCGGCAATATCCGGTTTGACGGCAGCTCCGGCCCCTCCTTTTTTATTCTGACCGACGACCGTTTGTCGCTCATGGATATGTCTTCGGGCGGCGAGTGGGATGTTGAAACGGTTCATGAGTCATCGGAAATTTCTTGGCCCTCGCTTGTCGATTTCAACGGTGACGGATCACTGAATCTTTTTATTACTGACCCGGAGACAAACCGGATTTACGGTTATTACCGTGATGGCGGACAGCTTGATTACTTTCCGGTCCGGGCCCCGGGACAAAGCCGTTTTACAGGCTCGCCCCTTTTTGCGGATATTACGGGCGACGGCCATCAGGAGCTTGTGGCAGCTGCCGTTGACAGTCTGACCATGACCATCCACGCCTACGACCGCTGGATGAACCGGGTGGAAGGATTTCCGCTGACAGCCGGGAGCCTGTCCGATGATAACGATCTGGAGCCTCATCCGCTGCTCATTACCGGAAATCGCCTGTTTTCCGTTGCACCATCCGGCGAAGTGCGGGTATGGGATCTTCCTGAAGCCGGCGAAATTGCCTGGGGGCGTGTTTATGGCATGCAGGCCGGCAACAAAGCCGGTCGCAACATGGATAGGGAACGATCAGAGCGGGATGCATTCGGTATCCTCAATGAGAAAGAAACTTACAACTGGCCGAATCCGGCTGATGATCACACCCACATCCGTTTTGAAACATCCGAACCCGCCTCTGTCGATATTACGGTGATCAACCAGAGCGGGTCGACGGTTTATCAGACACAAACGGATTCACGTGGCAGAAGTCCCGAAGAGATCAGACTAAACACCTCCTCCTGGGGTAACGGTGTCTACTTTGCCCGTGTCCGCGCAAGAAGCGGCGGAGAGTCGGAAACGAAAATGATAAAAATTGTGGTAACGCATTGAAATTCGCAACAAACACTGATGTCATACCGCTGAAAAGGATATGTACCGGGACAGCCTTCAGGCCGGGGGCGTTGTTGTCCGCCCGTGCCCTTTTTGTGCTGTTCGCCGCTGCCTTGATCACCCTTTCCGCATTCCGGGCCGAAGCTCAGCGCAACCCTGCATTCTACGACTATCCTCAGAACCATCTCGACTGGTACACCATCGAGAGCGACCATTTCCTGGTTCATTTTCAGGAAGGCAGCAGCCGACCTGCCCAGGTGGCATCCCGGATTGCTGAAGAAGTGTACGAACCGATTACAGAGCTTTATGGCCATGAACCTGAGCACAAAGTCAGCATACTGATCATCGACCGGCTGGACTATTCCAACGGTGCGGCCTTCTTTTATGACAACAAGATCGAAATCTGGCTTCCATCACTCGACACCCCCCTTCGCGGAACACACAACTGGCTGCGGAATGTCATCACGCACGAATTCACACATATTGTACAGCTGCAGGCATCCATGAAACAGAGCAGGCGCCATCCTGCCACATATGTCCAGTGGCTTTCGTACGAAGATGTGCGCAGGCCCGATGTCCTGTACGGTTTTCCAAGCGGAATCATCACTTACCCGCTCTCCGGTATCAGCATGCCGGCATGGCTGGCAGAAGGCACCGCTCAGTATATGCGGGAAGAAATTTATTATGATGACTGGGATTCTCACCGGGACATGCTTCTGCGCACCCGCATTCTTGACGGAAGCTATCTCAGCCTTGAAAAAATGGGGACATTTGATTCAAAGACATCACTTGAGCGGGAGCTTGTCTACAATCAGGGGTTCGATTTCACCCGCTACCTGGCTGATCGTTTCGGTGAAGAGTCTATTGCCGATATTACCAGAGAATTTAGTCAAAGTGGTGTCTATGATGTTCGCAAGGCGATAAAAAACGCTACCGGAACGGATGGCCGCCAGGTTTTTGAGGATTGGATTGAAGAGCGCAGAGTGCAGTATGAGCATTTTGCCGAAAACAGGGATACCGACCCGGAACACCGGGAAATAATCGAACCGGACGGCTTTTTCAATTTTTATCCCACCTTCCACCCCGATGGCAACGGTATTGCCTACCTGTCCAACAAATTCAACGACGGCGCCATTGCCAGTCTCTTCTTTAAGAAGCTGGATTCTGAAGAAGAAGATGAATGGGATGGTTTCGAGGCGGAGCTGTTTGAAAATCCTGAGTCCTCGTTTTCCCACAGCCACCATGGCCATGGAGAGCATGTTATGGATCAAAGCGGCTCCTTTATCCGGCAGCAAAGCAGGAGAGGTTCCGGACCGGCCGGAAGCCGGGCGATGCGCAACTTATCAGACCGGGCGCATCTGACCGGACACGATGGACACAGCAGTGAATGTCACCTGCAGGCAACATCCTTGCGACGGCTGGAGACATCTTTCAGCTATTCGCCTGACGGGAAACAAATTGCATACAGCCGTGCGCGGCTGAACAAATACGGCGAACGCTACCGCGACATCTACATTTTTGATTCGGAAGAAGGCGAATCGCGCCAGCTCACGCAGAGCCGGCGGCTTCAGGATCCGGTTTGGAGTCCGGACGGCAAGTTCATTGCCACCGGCAAGATCGAGGATGGCTCCGTCAATCTTCACCTCTACGACATCGAAGCTGATTCCCTTATACGCCTCACCGAATACCGCCACGGCGAGCAGCTCTACCGGCCGGCATGGCACCCTGACGGCAATACGATTTACATTTCCTATTCCGACAAAGCCCAGCGGGGTATCTACAAATTGACCATTCCGGATGACATGGCCGGAAGCGTATCCGCTATAGAGCCCGTGCTGACAGATGCAAAAACCGATTACCGCAATCCGGTTGTGAGCAGCGACGGACGATGGCTGTATTACAGTGCCGATCCTGACGGTGTATTTAATATTTACCGGAAGTCACTTGAAAACGGACAGAAACAGCAGCTGACCAATGTCGTCGGCGGCGCTTTCATGCCGCACCCGCATCCCGAAAAAGACAAGCTAGCCTACTCGGAATACGATGCTGAGGGATACAAAATCGCTGTGCTGGATCTGTCAAAAGCCACCGTATCGGATTTCCCGGATGACGATTACTCAGGAAGGTATGTTTCTGATGAAGCAACCAGGGTTTCAGACTCCCGCACCGGCGCAGAACCGGCCCGAAACGGCATGGATGTTGCACCTGAACATTCAGAAGATGTCCGCCCGCAGACACCCTCTGCCGGTTCAGGCGGACTTTCATTTCTGAATGACTTTGATGATACCGATATTGATCCTCTGCCGGAAACGGCAAGTGCCGTAGCCGATACGGGTACCTATCATTTTGATCTGTCCACCCGCGGTTCTTCATCCGACCGGAGCTTTTACAGCTACGACGAGCAGTTTACCACATTTCAGTTCTATCCGGTAATTCGTTTCGACAACTATTCCCGTCTTGAGGGGAGAAACTCACGGCTGCTCGGAGACGCACAGTTCGCCGATCTCGGAAGCAATCTCTGGCGTGATTTCAAGGTGGGAACCTATTTCGCTTCGCGGGAGATGCGTGAAAACTTCAGCATTTTCGGCGGGGCACTGTTCGGCCCCGGATCCCGTTCCAGTGACGGTATCAGCAACTTTTTCCAGCCCTCCCGTCTTGTTAATCTCGACCGTGACCTGTTTCTCGAGGCGGAATACAGGGGCATTCCTTTTATCGAACGCCACTGGTCACCAACGGTATCCGTTTCCTTCTTCAACATCAGAAGAAATGTTCGTGACGGCCTTCAGATCGAAGAATTTCCCTGCACATCCTGCCTTCCGGATACCACATCAACCGACATTGCCTACAACATGTGGCAGGCGGAGGTGAACCTCATCAGCAAAATCAACCAGTGGAGCATTGTGGAGCTGGGCTACTACTACAGTCCCTACCGCGTTGAGACGGAATCGTTTGTCTCGCGGGAGTTCCGCGAAGAAGTTTCCGGATCAACGGCAAGATACTATATCGGTTCAACCTGGACAGCCGCATGGATTTTCGACCTCTCATTGCCCGACCGGCACGGGGATATCGCTCCGACCGGATGGCGCGGTCTGTTTCGGTACAGCTACTCTCCCAGCGAACTGCTTGATTCCTACGACATACGGGACGGCACCCTGATCCCGATTTATAATGAATATGACAACCACTCGGTCGAGGCTGACCTGAGGGTTGGCTTTGACTGGCAAGACCAGCGTTTCAATCTGCGCTCACGATTTTTCACCTATTTCGGCGGTCCGGATGAGTACTTCTATCTCGATTATATCGGCGGTATGATAGGTATGCGCAGTTATCCCTATTTTGCACTCGGCGGCAACACGACAGCCTTTTCCACCTTATCCTGGTTCGTTCCGCTGAAAACCGGCATTTACAGACAGCAGGGGCGGTTAACCCTCGACAAGGTGTTCCTTCGTCTGTTTGCTGAAGCGGGTAATGCGTGGGGCGGTCCGCTGAATATCGGCAGCGATATCAAGACCGGAGTCGGTGCCGAACTTCGTGTCGGCATGAACTCTTACTACTTCTTCCCGTCAAGTTTCTACATCAGCGGTGCGTATGGATTTAATTCATACGAACTACAGCTTCCGGAAGCGTTTATTACAGAAACACCTACCGGAACGGTTGATTACGGACAGCGGCTTTTGATCAACTTTGGTCTTCTGTTCGATTTTGAGTTTTAATCAGTACATGCTATAACTTCTACAACCAGCCAAACGTTTTATTGCAATGTTCAAGTCACTGACAGCCGCAATACTTCTGATATCCCTCTCACCTCTGGTGCTGCAGGCACAGAGCGGAGCATTTCTGAGTGAAAATAATGATTTATCCGGGCTTGACGGAACACCGGAACAATTTGCGGCATTAGAACATGATCAGCAGCCTTCTGTAAGCCGGGCAGACCTTCGTCCCTCGCCGGTGCTGCCGGGTCCGCGCTACATAACCAGTGATGATATGAGTCACGATAATGGATGGAATTCCGGATTCATGCAGTCCATCAGCACGCGCCCGGGTTATGCGTTTCTCGCTTCGGCTGTACTGCCCGGACTCGGCCAGGCTGCCAATCGTCAGTGGTGGAAAACGGCCATCTTTGCTGCCGTTGAGGCCACGGCCATCGGCGTCTACCTGCATTATGAAAACAGCGGCAGAGACGGCGAGCGGTATTACCAGGACTACGCGCACGATCACTGGAGTGTGGTCAAATATGCCCACTACTTAACCGACGAACACGGCCGCTATGCCGCCGACTTTGATTTTGAGTTTTCCGATCTGCTGACCGAACATGGTGTGGAAAAATACGAGCAGTACAAGGATGAATTCGGGTCCCAGCCGGACAACTGGCCCATTTACAACATCGATCACGACTGGCCCATGGTCGATATCGAAACACTTCGTGACGCGGAACGCAAAACGTTGTACGAAAACAACAATGCGTTTTCCCATACTCTCCCCGATTACGGGTCCCAGCAATATTATGAGCTGATCAGCAAGTATTTTCAGTACGGTCCCGGCTGGCGGGACTGGGACAACGCCGGTCCCTATGACATTGATGACGAAGTCATGACCGACAGGTTCTGGTACCACGCACAGATCGGATACGATTTCAACACCGAGCTCAACACGGCCAGAAACATGCTCAAACTGCTGATTGCCAACCATTTTGTAGCGGCATTCGATGCCTATTTCACCCAGCAGTTGCGCCGCGCCCGCATGCAGCCCACCGCATCCATGGAATACGGATTGCGCCCAACATTTGGATTTAATTACCGTTTTTAAAAAAAAGCGAGTAATTTTACTGTAATGACAAAAATATTCCGATTCTTTTTCGACTTTATTACTGACCGCAAACTCTACTATCTGCTTGCCGGACTCATCCTGTTCGGCGGGGTTACCCTTATTGCGATGGACAGAGTTATCATGCCGGCCTATACCAAGTACGGCCACGGGATTTCTGTGCCTGATATCAGCCGCATGCCCCTTGAAGAGGCCAAAGAAAGGCTGGAATCACGTGGTCTGCGATACGAACTTGCCGCAAAACGCTCAAACGAAGCCTTTCCGCCGGATTATGTCATCGACCAGACACCTAAAGCTGGAATGATCGTCAAGCCGCAGCGGAAAGTATACATCACTATTAATACGCTGGCCACACCAACGGTTTCCGTACCGGATGTGGAAAATCTCTCATTGAGAAACGCCTCTATCCAGCTCCAGAACGCCGGGTTGCAGGTCGGCAATGTGACGCATGAGTCATCGCCATTCCGGAACAGTGTCCTGAGACAATCCGTACCGTCAGGACGGGAAGTCGACCAGAACACAACTGTCGATCTGGTTGTTGGTGACGGACTTGGCAGCGACATGGTTGATGTGCCCGATATTTCCAACATGCATCTGACCGAGGCACAAAACAAGCTTCGCGAGGCCGGACTCAGGGTTGGAACCATTGACTTTCAGCCAACAGATCAGGTGACTCCAAACACCGTTTTACGTTATCATCCGGATGACGAGCCCTCCGTTTACGAAGGAACCGCCATCGACCTGGTCGTTTCCGTAAGCGCCGGAGAGGATGAAGAAGAGGAAACCGGTCCCGTCATCATTGACGAGTCGGGGGAAGTAGAGGATGATGAATTCGATCAGGAAGATGATTTTGACCCGGAAGAAGAGGATGATTTTGAAGATGATCAGCAGGATGATCTCCCTCCCGATCCCCGTGAGTAATGATCAAACATTAATTCTTCACCGAGAACTGCAATGAAATCCATGCATGAAACATCACCGCCTGTTGTTGCTCCATCCATTCTTGCAGCAAATTTCCTCCATCTTGAAAATGATATCCGGCAGGCGGTTGACGGCGGGGCACCCTGGATCCACTGTGATATCATGGACGGACACTTCGTGCCCAATATCAGCTTCGGGCCGGATGTCGTTGAAACCGTCAGATCTGCAACCGATGTTTTTCTGGATGTTCACCTCATGATTGAAGATCCCGACCGCTACATAGCCGATTTTGCCAGAGCCGGGGCTGATCTGATTACCGTTCACGTCGAAACGTGCCCGCATCTGCACCGAACGCTGCAGTCCATTCATGAACTCGGATGTCATGCCGGTGTTGCCATCAATCCGGGTACGGCACTCGGTACGTTGCGCGCTGCGCTTGAGGATGCCGATCTGGTGCTTTTGATGACGGTCAATCCCGGATTCGGGGGGCAGAAATTCATCCGGTTCAGCTATGACCGTCTGCGGGCCCTGCGGCTCATGCGCCAGGAGCTGAACAAGTCATTTCTTATTGAAGTAGACGGTGGGGTGTCGCGATCCAATGCATCAGATATTACATCCGCAGGTGCTGACGTTCTTGTAGCAGGAAGCAGCGTATTCAAAAGCTCTGATATTGCTTCTGAAGTGGATGCAATACGGAATGCTGCAGGTGCTTCTTATCGTTCTGATTATGTATAACCGTCAACTCAAAACAACTGCATTTACCTATCGAAACGCATACAGAAAAATTCGAAACAAAATCCATATTTATCGACAGCGTGGATCCGGTTGTGGTACTGGGACTGCAGGACCGAATCCTCAAACAAATCGATGAAGCTTATACTGAGAGCAAACTTACCGTCCGCGGCAACGAAATAAAAGTCACCGGTCCGCCGGAACAATTTGAAGGCATTGAAGCCATCATCAAAGAGCTCATCCGGCTTGCGAGAAGGAACGGAGCGGTAACCGAAAATGATGTTTCAACCCTGCTCTCGCTGCAGAAGAGTGACCGGATGCTTCGCCAGGTCACCATTTCGCCCGATGAAACACTGCTCTATACCACCACGGGCACACCCATATCGGCCCGCACCGCAAATCAGAAAGTCATCGTCAAGGCATCCAACGAAAATGACATCGTGTTTGCCATTGGCCCTGCCGGAACCGGCAAGACCTACACATCGGTGGCGCTGGCCGTTCGCGCACTGAAAGAACGCCAGGTAAAAAAGATCATTCTTGTACGGCCCGCAGTTGAAGCTGGTGAAAGCCTGGGTTTCCTGCCCGGCAACCTTAAGGACAAAATTGACCCCTACCTCAGACCGCTTTACGATTCCCTTGAGGAGATGCTTGATTTCGACAAGCTGGAAATGAATATAAACAAGAACATCATTGAAATAGCACCGCTCGCCTACATGCGCGGCCGCACCCTCAATAATGCATTTGTGATACTGGATGAAGCCCAGAACGCCACGCAAATGCAGATGAAAATGTTCCTGACCCGTCTTGGCGTTAACAGCAAAGCCATCATCACCGGCGACCTGACCCAGACCGACCTCCCCAAAAACCAGCACTCCGGGCTGATGACCATTCAGCATATCCTCGAAAAAATCAAAGGCATTTCATTTGTCTACCTTGATCAGAATGATGTTGTCCGTCATAAACTGATCCGTGATATCATCGAGGCTTACGAACGTTACGAAGATAAAAAGTAAACATGATTGCATCTCTTCATGAGGGCACCTTCTCTGTCGGCAGGGACGAGAAATTTGTGCCCATAGATCCGGGCGACCAGCCTGAACGTGGTGCCCTGAAACTGGCTCTCAATCCTTTTCTCATTCACAATGATAACCTTACGGCTCTTATTGATGCCGGGCCGGGTCCGTTCGGCCCCCTCGATCATTACGAACTGCTGAACCGGAACCTGGAAGAGCACGGACTTGCCCCGGATGATATTCAGCAGGTTTTTCTCAGCCATCTGCATATGGATCATATCGGCGGACTGCTTCATGAGCAGTTCGGAGCATTTGCGCTGACCTTTCCAAATGCTGAAATCTGGCTTTCCGGTGAAGACTGGAGACGTTTTGTGGCAAATGCAGAGGAAAAAGGGCACGATGCCACTTCCCGGTGGGCGCTGTTTCTGGAAACACATGCAGAGCTCCGGTTTGCTGACGAGGAATCTCCCGGAACAGATCAGATTGAAATGAAAACCATCGGCGGTCATACCCGCTATCATCAGGGTATTTTTTATGACGGCCCGGAAGGCAAAGCCATGATGCTCGGAGATGTTCTCGGACGTCCGGAAGCCGTCAACCGGAAGTTTTCAGCCAAATTTGACTTCGACGGAGCGAAAAGTCAGGAAATGAGAAATAAGTATTTGCAAATGGCACTGCAAGAAGAGTACTTTATTCTGACGTATCACGGTGGAAACGGAGCCATTTTGAGATTAACAGGGTATGACAGCAAAAAAGGATACGACATACAGCACATCACATCAGGACGTCTCGGCAACGCTTCCTGACACAACTGTTGCATTGCTTCAGGAAAAGGGTATCGGCAAACCGGACTGTGCCATCATACTCGGTTCCGGCCTTGGTGCCCTGACCGGTTTTTTGAAAAACAGTGTGGTGGTACCCTATTCTGAAATCCCCGGTTTCCCCGAAACCAGTGTTGCCGGACATGACGGTGCGCTGCATTTTGGTCAGCTGGGCAAAAAATCGATACTGGCCTGGTCCGGGCGATTTCATTTCTACGAGGGCCATCCTTTTGAACGGACCATCCTTCCCGTCCGGGTCACCAAAGCGCTGGGCTGCAACTCCCTTCTGGTAACCAATGCCGCCGGTGGAATCAACACCCGCTTTCAGGTCGGTGATCTGATGCTTATTGATGATCTGCTGTATCCGCTGATATCTGTCAGTCCCCATAACAGCCCGATCAACAAACGCTACGCCGCCGACAGAATGGTGAGCCGGATTACTCACATGGCCGCCGAAGAGGGCATTGCAGTAACGCGCGGCACTTATCTGTATGCAAAGGGACCAAGTTATGAAACCAAAGCGGAAATCCGCTCATTCCGCATCATGGGCGCCGACGCAGTGGGAATGTCTACGGCCGCGGAATTGAATGAAGCACTCCGGCTTGACATGACCTGCCTCGGGATTTCACTTATCACCAATCAGGCCACCGGTGTCAGCAAGGAAAAACTGGATCATGGCGAGATAAAAGAGGCGGCAACCCTGAGGGAAAAAGACATCATCGCACTGATCTCCAGAATCATGTCCGATGAAAACAGCCCCATCTACGGGAGCATGTCATAATATTGATGTTCCGGAGTACCTTTTCAAATAATTGTCGAGTTTGATTTTTTTGCGTGCACTCTCGCTGCTCATGTACCGAATTTTTCCGAATATCGGACGCTCCGGCCCCCAGGCTCTGTCAAATCGGCCGAATATCCAGAAAATCCCGGAATAACTGTTCGGATCTCTTCCGTCAATGGCATAGTAGTTATTCAAATCAATGAGGTAAGCCAGTGCCGTTTGCGGATCCGGTGTCCACTCCAGTACTTTTTTACCCCAGAGCATCCTCATATAGTTGTGAATCCGGCCTTCCACCCTCAGCTGGGTCTGAGCGGCATTCCAGATGGGATCGTGGGTTTTCGATGCGGCAAGCTCTTCGTACGAGTACACATAATCCCTGTGGTCATCGGCATGATCCGACAATGTCTCACGCGCCCAGTTTGGAAGGGAGTCAAACTGGTCATAACCCGGCGTATGCCAGGCAAAATGAAACCCGGTTTCCCGCCAGGTGATGACTTCATCCAGGAAGGATTCCGCAGCGCTGTGCCCTCCGAAAAAACCGGATCTTTTTCCGTTAACCGGCCGGACACCCGACACATCCCATCCATCCGGCTGCATTTCAAACACTTTGCTTACCACCTCAAAAGACGAAATCTTTCCGAAGTGCAGCCACGGACTCAGCCTGCTGGTCCGCTCTTTATCCGGATCATTCCGGTCATCATCATAACGCAAAAGATCATTTCCGACAAAATCATCAAGCCGCTCAAGCCCTGCCTTTCGCGTTCCCGTCATGGAAACAGGCCCGATATCCTGATCCAGGTCTTTCAATCCGGCAGTAAATGAGGCGATTCTCTCTGCGGACTTCAAACGCTCAAATCCGGCTGCCTGTTTGCTGCAAATTTCCTGTGGCAAACCCGGACTGCCATGATCCGCCAGCCCTTTGAGTGGATGTGCATTCGGTGGCTGTTCCCAGCAGGCAAGAAAGTTTTTCTGCATCATCCGCCGGAAAACAAAGGCAGAATAGGGCGCTTTTTCGGAGAGTGCCATGGGAATAATACCGTTGGCATCGATGGTATGAAACGGGATATCCAGCTCCTCCTGCAGCTGCTGGTTTCGTTCTCTCATAATAAAGACCGGATATTCGTCAGATATCAGAATAGCGGCATTGCGGCATAAGTCCTTCACCAGACGCATGTAGCTGCCGGGCTCTTTTTCCGGAAAAGGAATATAGGTGAGCGACTGCACATCAGGAAGTTCCGCGGCATGCTCGGCCATACCTTCCAGGATGAAGGCTGTTGTGCGCTGCGATGCCCATGGATAGTTGCAGGCCAGCCCTTCCAGAATCACAAGCGGCTTGCCGGTTTTGTTGGCGTAGGCAACGGCATACTCCAGTGCAAAGTTATACTGAAGCCTGCGGTTGATCTGCATCCAGTACAGCACATAATCCCCCTCCGAAATCGGTCTGGAGGCGATCTTTACCCGGCTTTTCCCGGTATCTGCCCGGGCTTTACCGTCTGAATGAGCCGAACTGTCGTGCGGACCGGCAATGCGGACGTTCTTTCGGAAACTGTTAATATTCTTCATCTGAAAAACTTTTTCGATTTTTAATGACTGCTCTGTTGCCGCAATCTTGTTTAACACTGCTTTTGTCACTCCGGAATCATACCCGGTCATGGTAATTTCATATTTGCGGGATTCAATAGCACGCTATGAATTATACCTCTTCAACTCTGCCAGAAACACCTCTGACTGTTCACGAATATTCTGTTTCTCTTCTTCCCCTTTTTTATCCCAGGTGCGGATCATAAACCCGATCCTTGGATTTTGTTTGAGTTTGTCATGTTCCCTGTCGACAAAATTCCAGTACAGATAATTAAACGGACACGCAGATTCGCCGGTCCTTGCTTTTACATTGTAGCGGCAGCTCTTGCAGTGATTGCTCATCTTGTTGATGTAATTGCCGCCCGCGACATAAGGTTTGGATGCCAGCACACCACCATCGGCGAAGGTGGACATACCCAGAACATTGGGCAGCACCACCCATTCATGCGCGTCGACAAACGCAAACCAGAACCAGTCCAGCAGCCGGCGCGGATCTGATCCGGTGAGATTGCTGAAGTTGCTCAGGATCATAAGCCGCTGAATATGATGAGCATAACCGTGATCCAAAACACTTTGGGTTGCCTGACTCAGGCAGTTCATATCAGTATCTGCCGACCAGTACAGGTCGGGCAGCTCCTCACCGTAAGAAAAATGATTGGCTTCCCGGACATCAGGCATCATTGCTTCGTAATAAATCCGTATATACTCACGCCAGCCGATGATCTGCCTCAGAAACCCTTCAACCGAATTAAGGGGAAGTGTTTTGCTGTCATCGCCTTCGTCATTGCCATCGCTGCCCCCGCCCTTTTTGCCGGAGTCTGTTTTTTGCTTTTTGGATGCGTCATATGCTTCGATTGCAGCCTCACAAACCTCGCGGGCAGTCAGCAGACCGATGTTCAGATATGGCGAGATCAGTGAATGAAACAAAAACGGCTCTCCGTCGGCCATTGCATCCTGATACGGGCCAAAGTTTTCCAGTCTGACATCCAGAAAATTCCTGAACACCTGCAATGCATCTTTTCTTGTGACAGCATAGGCAAATCCCTCAGTCGACCCGAAATGATCGGGAAAAAGACGGTTGACATCCGCCATCACCTCCTGAGTGATCTTATCGGGAGTGAATGAGGGAGATTCAGGCACGTTCTCATCATCAGGCAGCGATTTCCGGTTGCGGTCATCGTAATTCCACTCCCCTCCTTCGGGCTTGCCGTCATCCATCAGGTAACCGGTCTGACGACGTATTTCCCTGTAGAAGAACTCCATCCGGTAGCCGTTGCGCACGGTGTCCGTCCAGGATCCAGCATCTGCCAGAAAAAATGTATTGGGGATGATCCGGATGCGCTCGCCAAATGCGTCCGCAAGTTTCATCATTTCCATTCTCGGCGTCCACTCCGCCGGCTCCATGATTACAATTGAAGCATCGCGATGGCTTTCAAGATACTCTCTCAGAAAACCTGCTGACGTTTTTTCCGTTTGGCTGAGAATAACATCATAACCATCCTTTTCAAGTTCCGATGCAAAATGCCTTCGTGCACTCCATTCCAGCACAAGCTTCTTCTTGTGGAAAGGCAGGATGGAGGCATCGGCGACCGATTCAGCCATGATAACGGCATCCACGGAAGAAAGCTCTTCCGGAAAACAGTTCAGATTGAGCTGATCCTGGTGAATGTAAAGGAGTTTTCTCACAAAACGGGATGATTGATAATACTGTGTGCGGACATCACAAGCCAAAAGTAAAGTCCGGATTGTATCGTTCCCTGTACTTTTCTGAAACATAGCGCTTCTGCCGGCGTATGAAAAAAGTAAATCCATCCTCAACCCATAAAAAATACCATCATGACCATGACTAAGAGATTGACAAAATCAGCAACGGACAGCATACTGTTTGGTGTTTGCGGAGGAATTGCCGAATATTTCGGGTGGGACAGCACGCTTGTCCGGGTTATATTCATAGTTGCAACCATATTCAGTTTCAGTTCCTTCGCTCTGTTGTATCTGGTACTGGCTGTAATCATGCCAAGATGATGCATCCGGCGTTCACCAAGTCATTAATTTATGAAGTTCGGGATCATTGGTCCGGGCAGTATGGCCGCAACCTGGGAACAACACCTCAGGCGCACGGCAGGAGTGCACGAAGTGGTGATCACTCCGCGGATCAGCATGCTGCAGCATGTGGATGCCGTTATCATTCCGGGAAGCGGCGATGAGCCCGGCCGTCAGACCGGATTGCTGCAGGATGCACTCAAAAGCGGCTACCATGTTCTGTGGGTCGCTCCGCCTCCGTTGAACGCCGCTGATGTCCGGTCATGCCTTGATATTGCCGAAGAAAGCGGCATGGTCGTGATGTTTGCCATGTGGTCATACTACTCCACGGCAACCCAGTGGCTGTTCAGCCATATTGCATCCCCGAAAAAAATTCACATTCACAGAGAGTGGTCCGGACCGAAGCATACGCCCGACGTGCAGACCCTTAACCGGATATTGCTCGAAGAGATCTCCATATGTCTTGAATGGTGCAAAAGCGAGCCAGTACAACTTGAAGGTGACCTGCCATTCGGCAACCTGGCTGATGACCAGGAGCAGCAAATGCATCTTCTCCATATGAAGTTCGGAAACGGAAGTTCCGCATCCATATTCATGAACCCTTTCGGTCTTGAGAACCGTCACTCCCGTTTTGCAATCGGACAAAAGTTGGCTGCCGTCTGCCAGATCAACGATCATATCGTCAAGAAATGGCTGCTCGGAGATGAGCAGCAAAAAACCCCTCACATCATGCGGTTCGACTACAGCGAACCCGCACAGCACTTGCTTTCCCGTTTTATCAGATGCGTGCAAAACGGAGAAAAACCGGCTTTCGGAATCACGGAACTGGATCATCTGATCTCAAGAATGGATCGTTTTTCACACCGGTAGTTGTGGCGGCTCCTGCCATAAAAGCAAGTTATTTCAGATTTCTGCGTTATAAAGTACTAATGTTTTTGGGCTATGAAATTGGCCGAAAATCTGCTATCCTTCTACCAGAACTTTATGCAAACCCGGTTTTACAATTTTCAAACTTTTTTTTGATCATGAGATACCAAACATTTTCTTACATTGTTGCTGCACTGGTCTTTTTTACCTGGAGCTGCGGAAATGATACCACAGTAACAGATGACGGACTGGAGATCACCGACACCGAAGTCGGCAACGGTGCCGAGGCCGAATCCATGGATTTTCTGACTATTCATTTTGAAGGTTCACTTGAAAATGGTGAGGTTTTTGAATCTACCTACGAACGTGATGAGCCCATCGTTGTTCAGGTCGGAGCCGGACAGCTTCCCATGCAGGGATGGGATGAAGGCATGATAGGCATGCGTGAAGGCGGAAAGCGATCACTTGTAATCCCTCCGAATCTTGCATTCGGTGATGAGGGAATCGAAGGGTTCATCCCCGGCGGGGAAAATGTATACATGGATATTGAGCTGATTTCCATCACCAAGCCTCCGCAACCATGGGACTATGATGATGCGGCACTGGAATCCACTGAAAGCGGTCTGCAATACTTTGTCCACGAAGAAGGCGACGGCCCCTCACCGGAAGCCGGTGACATGATTACCGTTGAATACTCCGGCTTCCTGAAAGACGGCACCATGTTTGACAGTTCCACTCTCAGGGACGAATCGTTTGAATTCACCGTGGGAGAAGGTCAGGTTATTCCGGGATGGGATGAAGGCCTGCTCGACATGAACGTTGGTGAACGAAGGACGCTGGTTATTCCGCCTGAGCTGGGATACGGTGAGTCCGGAGCCGGAGGCGTCATTCCTCCCAATGCTACCTTGGTTTTTGACGTAGAACTGCTTTCTGTCAACTGATAGCCGGAACATAAAGCTCATAAGACACTTTTATGCCTGCTTCTGTTATTCGATTTCGTCAGGTTGATGCTTTTACCCGCAAACCTTTTTCCGGAAACCCCGCGGGTGTGGTTACCGATGCGGAGCATCTGCGCAGCTCCGATATGCAGAATATCGCACGGGAAATAAATGCCTCGGAAACCACATTTGTACTTCCTGCTGAAAATGAAAACCATGATCTCAGATTGCGCTGGTTCACCCCTACCCAGGAAGTGGATCTTTGCGGACACGGAACCGTCGCTGCATTTCACATACTGGCTGAAGACGGCGCTTTCGACCTTGAGGTAAATGAGCCGCAATCTTTTCTTGTGGAAACACGGGCGGGTGTGCTTACCGTTGACGTGGAATGGTTTGACCTGAGGCCTTATGTGAAATTTTCGCTTCCGGTACCCCAATTTTTCCCATATCCGGGTGATACCAGATATCTGTGCGGGGCGCTCGGGCTCTCGGATATTGAACTCAGTCAAAAGGTTGCACCTCAGATTACCGGAAACGGATTTTGCTACGTGCCTGTCCGGAATCTTGAAAGCCTGGAGACGCTGGAACCCAACCAGCACTTGCTTCGCACGCTCAATGACAGGCATGATCTGAGCGGATTTGCTGTTGTCACCACCGATACCGGTGATCTTGACGAGGACTGGGTCATGCGATTTTTCGCCCCGTCGCTGGGCATCCTGGAAGATCCGGTTACCGGAACAGCAAACGGTCCTATGGCCGCTTTTCTGTGGGAGAATGGATTTCTCGATAAAAACAAGAAGGTTTTCTCCTTCCGCGCGCTGCAGGGTGAGAATATCAAACGCCCCGGAATAGTGCATGTCAATATGGCCGTTAAAGACGGCAAGGTTTCCCTTATACAAATCGCTGGAGAAGCCATAACAGTGATAGACGGCAATATGAGACTGCGGGGCCAGTCTGATGGCAGTTTCTGATCAAGCCCCGCTAAAACATGGCACCTCATGATTATTGCCGACGACCTGAAAGATAAATGGGAACAACTTTCATCTATCGGTCAGCCCGGACTGATGGAAGCTTTATCCATCCGAATCACCAGAATTGATCATGGATGCATCGAGGCCTCCATGCCGGTCAGCCCGGCGGTAAAACAACCTTTCGGACTGCTTCACGGGGGTGCTTCGGTTGCACTTGCCGAAACCGTGTCATCTCTGGGCAGCTGGATGCTCATCGACACGGATCATCAAAAAGCAGTCGGACTTGAGATCAATGCCAACCATATTCGGCCCGTAAGGACAGGCAGTGTGTACGCAACAGCCACAATTCTGCATCATGGCAGTAAAACCCATGTCTGGCAGACAGAGATACGAAATGACGATAGTGAGCTGGTTTGCATCAGCAGATGCACTACCGCCATCCTGTCGAACCACTGACCATCAGGTCCGTCTCACAGACCGCAATTCCTGAAAAAGCATCTGTTGCTGAATCCGCACCAGATATCGCTCCGACATCAATGTGTCAAACCACCCGTCAGTCCCTGGATCGGTACGCTTCTGCGACACTCTTTGAAAGTGAATCAAACACCGAATACATCACGGGAACAATAACAAGGGTAAGGAATGTCGCAAACATCAGTCCGCTGATAATTGTAATCCCCATCGGCCCCCAGAACTGGGTGCTCTCTGTTCCAAGCTGAAAGGCAGGGTCAAATTGTGTCAGCAAGCCGATATAGTCAATGTCTATACCAAATGTCAGCGGAACCAGACCAAGAATAGTGGTAAGTGCTGTCAGCAGTACGGGACGAAGCCTGATGGCGCCCGCCTCAACGATGGCATCCATTTTTGACTTTCCGGAATCAAGCATCTGCTTGATATATTCCACCAGGACGATGTTGTTGATACAAACAATTCCTGCCAGACTGATGATCCCGACAAAAACCATGACATTGAACTCGGTTCGCGTGACAATCAGTCCGAGGAATACACCGATCAGACTCAGGCCGACAGCAATGGATATTATGAACGGAATGATCAGACTGTTGAACTTGGCAAGCAGCACCAGAAAGATAAGTGCAAAACTGATAACCAAAGCGGTCGTCAAAAAGCTGAAGCTTTCTTCCTGATCTTCACTCTCTCCTGTATACTCCATGGTATACCCTGCCGGCAGGTCCTGGCGGTAGTCAGCAAGATAGTCCTGAACCTGAGAGAGCACTTGTGGCCCGCTGAAACCGGCGGCGGCATCCGCCTCTACAACAGCCGTACGCTGCAGGTTAAGACGTGATATCGAACCGGGTCCCGCTGCTTCTTCAAAATCGGCAACAGAAACCAGCGGAACCTGCATTCCGGCCTGATTAATGGTTAAATCACGCAGCTTGTCCAGATCATCACGATCCTCTTCCCGCAGTCTCACTACAATGTCATACTCGTCTTCCCCGTCGCGGAACGTACTGGCATCCAGTCCGTTAACAGCAATTCTCACGGTTTGGGCAATATCGGAAAGTGTGAGTCCGAATTTTCTGGCTTTTTCATGGTCAATCCTCAGATTGTACTCAGGCAGCCCGCCGCTGACATTGTCACGTACATCTACAAGTCCGGGAATGGACCCGGTAAATTCAGCATCCTGCAGTCTCTGCCTGACTTCACTGGTGATGCGTTCCACCTGCCTGAAGTCATCGCCGGATATCTCAATGTTAACAGGGGAACCGGTCGGTGGCCCAATCTCCTGGCCTTCCACCTGGATCAGTGCATCCGGAACTTCGCCGATGGCTTCCCGGATTTTTGTCATGGTAACACTGCTGGACTCATACCGGTCGGCAAAATCAACCATATTCAACGATATTCGGGCCCGCTCCGGACTTGGAATTCCGGCGCCGAATCCTCCCGTTGCAGCAATTCCCACATTAACCTGAACATTTTCAATGCTCCCCCGTGTATCATCACTTTCATCAATAAGACTGTTCAGGCGTGACTGAATCTCCCTGACCATCTCGTTGCTGGCATCAATATTCATGCCCAGCGGACCCTCGATGTTGATGTCGATACGGTTAGGGTCGGTTTCCGGAAAGAAATTGACACCGGTAGGTACAAGAGAAAAGACCACCAGTATGGCAAATAATGCGCCTACAGTTGAATTGAGCAGACGAGACCTGTTATCGGTGAGAATTATCGGGCTTTTGCGTGTACGGAACATTCCCAGAAATCCAAGCACTACGACCAACCCGGGAATACCCATCACTATCAGAAAAATACGCCATGTCAGTTCCGCACTCATTAAGCTGAAACCAAACAATGTGAGTGCAAATACCACTGCCACTACCAGTCCGCCGATAACACTGCGAATACCACCAAGGATTACTGATTCAAACGTATGCAAGATAACACCAAGCGAACCGATCACAAGAGCGATACCACCGAGAATGGCAACCGGAAGCGCTGCAGCGCCAAGGAAAAGAGACAGTGCACCGCTCAGAACAAGCAGGAGAAATCCTGCCGTGAATGCCGAAAGACTGAACATGTTCCGCCAATATGCCCATCTCACCTTGTAATTGCGCTGGAGCATCCATGTCAGAAACGATTTATAGCCTTCGATAAAAGCAGGCAGCAGCTGCCCGGTGAATATATCGCTCAATGGTTTGACAAAAAGCTTGTAAGTAACAACAAAGAACAGAACAATGAGTATACCTACGATCAAAGTGATGTAGTTTGTCAGACCTACCACTGCTGCAACCAGTACAACACCGGTCCATATGGATATTTTCGTTAACAGACTTTTGCGCCTTTTTTTCTCTGTCGGCAGTTTGACAAAAAAGCCGGTCAGTGACGGATATATAATCAGCGCGATAAAAAGCGAGCAGAGCAGTACAATAATCAGGGTCATGGGAAGATAACTCATGAATTCCCCGATGATATCCGGCCAGAAAAGCAGGGGCAGGAAAGCGGCAACCAGTGTAGCTGTGGATGCCAGCAATGCATAGCCGACTTCGTTGGCACCTTCCCTGGCAGCATCAAAACGTTCCATTCCCCTTTCCCGAAAACGGTAAATATTTTCAACAATAACAACGGAGTTGTCTACCAGCAGACCCAGTGCAATAATAAGGCTGAACAGAATCACAAAATTGAGTGTCAGCCCCATTATTGTCATGACAAGAAAACCGACAAAAATTGCCAGGGGTACCGCGGTTCCGACAAGCAGGGCATTGCGTATACCCAGAAAGAATACCAGCACCAGCACAACAAACAGCATACCGCTGATGATGCTGTTTTCAAGATCGCTGATCAGGTTCTGAATGTCTTCGCTGGCATCATTGGTCATAACAATCTGTGTGCCGGAAGGAAAGCCGAACTCCTCCAGCACCCTGTTTACATCTTCCGATATTTCAAGGATGTTCGAACCCGAGCGCTGCTTGATATCCAGACTGACTACCTGATTTTCAGCCACTTCTTCATAGGGAACCGGAATCAGATCGCCGTTGTCGTCCTCAACCTTGTATGCCGTCAGACGGGCATAGCTCTCTCTGTCCTTGAATCCATAAATCACCTCGGCCAGATCCCGCATGTATATCATGCCCAAAGGAGCGGGCTGATCGTTGTCACCGCCACCCCCGCCGGCAGGCGGTGCAAAAACCACCAGGTCCTCAATTTCATCCGGATGTTCAAACTCTCCGGAGACCCTGAGCAGGTACGACAGTCGGTCCACATCCACATTGCCTCCCGGGATCGTCACATTCTGTCCCTGAATGGCACCTATGATCTGCTGAAATGAGATATTATGACCTTTCAAAGCGGCAAGTGCCACATTTACCTGCACCTCCCGTTCAAGTCCGCCGATAACATCCACTTCGCGAACCCCGGATATCGTCTCAAGTTCGTCCTCCAGGCGTTCAGCAATCTGGGTGAGCTGTGCCATCGAATAATCGGCACCAAGATTTACCGTCATAATCGGAAAATCATCAATATTAAACTCGGTGATCACAGGTTCTTCGGCGTCTGAAGGCAGCTCGGACCGGGCCAGGTCCACCTGCTCCCGTACCCGCTGGCTGGCTTCTATGTTCTCGACATCCAGATCAAACTCCACGACAATACTGCTGAACCCCTCAAACGATGTAGAACGGATCTCACTGACCCCTTCTATACCCTGAAGCTCCCGCTCCAGCGGCTGGGTCACCAGTGATTCGATGTCGGAAGGACCGATGCCCGGATATATCGTTGTAATTATGAACAACGGAATATCGATGGACGGAGCCGACTCTTTCGGTATGGTAATATAGGAATAGAGCCCGGAAACGATGAGCACGCCGGCAAGGACTACAATGAGCGTCCTGTTCTTAATTGCTTGTTCTATTACTTTCATGTAAAATCAGACATATTATGCAGGAAAAACTGTTGCAGTAAATGGATACAAAGATGGAGGTGCCGTATTACTTGTAATGGTCGTAGGTGCGTGTGTTTTGGATACGCAGCAGATCACCGTCACTGACATTTGTCTGACCGGTTACGATCACCTGATCACCCGGTTCAATGCCCTCCTCAATAACAATGAGTGAACCGGACGCTGCACCGGTCCTGACCCTTCTTGCTTCCGCCTTTTTTCTTCCATTTTCATCTTCTGTTGTGACAAACAGGCGGAGCCCGTCTTCATCCCGGACAAGAGCGGTTCGCGGCACAACAAGTGCATCATCCCAAAAGTCTCTGACAATCGACAAGTTGACGGTCATTTCGGGCTTCAGCAACCTCCCGGTGTTCTCCATAACTACCTCAACGGGAAATGTACGAGTCTCGGGTACGATGACACTTCCGGCATAACGAATTGTGCTTTTCAACTCTTCTCTGCCATAAGTTCCGAGACTGATTGTAACAGCAGCCCCTTCGTCGATATCATTGATATATCGTTCAGGCACTCCGGCATTTATGCGTACTTTGTCGGTATTTACAAGCCTCAGAACCGGCATTCCGGGATTGACAAGCTCTCCGGACTTCACCATGCGTTCCTCCACACGTCCCCGGAACGGAGCCTGAATGCGCGAGTCACCCAGCTGTTTTTCAGCCTGCTCAAGTTGTGACTTCGCCTGGTCACGCTGTGACCTGGCCTGATTAAATTCCAGGGTGCTGATGATAGAATCCCGCAGCAACGGTTCCTGCCTGGCAAGTGCGTCTTCGGCAAATTCAAAATTGGCACGGGCCATTTCAAGTGAAGACCGGACGACACGGTCATCCAGGCTCACAAGCTCCGACCCCCGTTCTACTGTCGTTCCCCTTTCTGCAATGGTATGGACTCTTCCTGACACTTCCGCCGATATGGTCGCATCCTCAAGCGCTTCAACGGTCCCGGTAACCCGGACACGCTCCTCAAAGGCTCTGGGGTCCACATCAAGAACCTCTACAACAACTTCACGTGCACGCTGTTGCTCATTATTATTTTCATCACCGTTCTGATCACAGGCGGATAAGACGAATGAAAAAAGTAATAACGGTGTCACATATTTTAATGCTTTCATGTGTTTATAATTTATGATTCTGAAGTCACATGTAGTACCCATGTTGGCTATAATCATGCTCCTGTGTGACGGTAAGCCGCCATGGGTATTTCATGTGTTTATAATTTATGATTCTGAAGTCACATGTAGTACCCATGTTGGCTATAATCATGCTCCTGTGTGACGGTAAGCCGCCATGGGTATTTCATGTGTTTAAATTTTTCGATTTATGATAAGAGATACTCAAAGAGCCGGACTGGCAAATCCCGGAGTACGAAGTTTAATTTCATTGCTGATCACAATTGATCCACTGAAGTACCAAGTGCAAGCTCAAGGTTGCTGACTGCAATCAGATAGTCATGAATGGCAGCAAGATAGCTGAGCTGACTCTGATCAAGCAGCATGGATGCCTGACGCTCTTCCAGGCTTGTCCCCACACCTTCACGCAGACGGGTCCTGGCAAAATCATAATTGACCTGAGCCTGTTCGGTATTACGTTCCTGACTTGTGATTCTGCGTTCGGCCGTTCTCAGGTTTCTCAGCGCCTGCTCTACCTCAATTTCGACAGCACTGGTCAGATTTTCGTACTGCAACTGGCTTCGTCTGGTATCTATCCTGCTCTGCTCAACCCTGGCACGGTTCTGAAATCCGGAAAAAATACTCCAGCTGATGTTGATACCCACTGCAACATTGGGGTTCCAGTAGGTGTCGTCAAAAAAACTTCGGGTTTCACTTTCAAACCGGAACGGGTTGTCAGGATCATCAGGATCCGGCGTAATAATAGTCCGGTTGTCAGGCACCCTTCCCACATAATCGATATTGGCAAAAGCGTTGACAACTGGCTTGTATGAAGACCTGTTTATCCGCTCGTTGATCTTGTTCACTTCAATAAACCCTTCAGCCTGTTCAAGATCCGGACGATGTTCCTTGGCAATTCGTACAGCTTCTTCCAGGGGAATGTCACCAATCGGCTGCATAGCCGTCATGGTCAGGTCTCCGTCAAGCCTGATGGGTTTGTCGGCCCTCAGGTCAAGCAGGAGATTGATGCTTTTGTTTGCAAGTTCCGCCTGATTTTCCGCTTCAATCATTTCCGTTTCAAGATTGACCAGCTCAACCTCGGCGCTCAGCCTTTCCGATTTGGAGGCCAGCCCCTGCTCGACGGTTCGCTCCGTATCTTCTACAGTCTTGCGCAGCCTTTCAACACTTTTTTGCAGGACTTCGACCTGCTGCCAGGCCAGCAATGCAGAAAAGTAAGCCTGACGCACCTCGTCGATAACAACCTGCCGCTCCCTGTGAACGGCATCTTCACTCAGTTTTTTAAATTGCTCAGCGCCTCTTATAGCAGCAAATGCCGAACCGTTAAACAGTGTCTGTGTTATTCCGAGAGACATTGAGAACTGATTGTCAACACTGAAGGGATCATCCTCTTCCGTTGGCGGAGTGATACCCGCCTGTTCGTACCCTTGCCTCTGCCTTTCAAGAAACTCTTCAAACGTCAGCTGCTCTTCCCCGGCCAGCCGGGCCTCTTCATTGTAGCGAAGCCACCCGATAGCCCCGAAGTCTGCAAAGAGATCTTCAGCTCCGCTACCGGCAAAAGGATTGGCCGTTACCACGTTACGTGTGAAATTTCCGGTGGCATTAATCTGAGGATAAACGCTGCCCCAGGCTTCACGGACCTGCTGATCGGCCATCTCCCGGTCCAGCATAACATCACGAAGTCCGAAGTTGTTTTCCAGGGCAATGCGGACCGCTTCATCCAGCGTAAGTGACAACGTATCACCACGTGCGTCAGCATGGGCGTTTGAAAAAGTTGCAAGCAGCAGAAAAGAAAAAAGTAAAACCGACCGACAGACTTTTATCCCTATTTTTTTTGATTTCAATAACATAGCATGTGTGCGAGTAAAATGATAAGACGAACCAACCGGGTTTATCAAACGATTGATTAACATCCGTTCCGGAAGCAACGTTTCAGCTTTCAGATTCTTTCATAAGATTTTCCAGCAGCATTGATAAATGTGACTTGAGTCTTTCTTTCATGATATCCGGTGACCGTTGCTCTATACCCAGAAACGGAAACGCTTCATCAAACATGAAGGCATTGACCACATAGCTCTCAATCGTAGAGCTGAACGTTAATACGGATAATTCAATATCAATGTTTCGGAGCTCACCGGTTTTCATTGCAGTCCCGAGAACTTCAATAAACATGCCATGGACTTCAAGCATGGTCTTTTGCAGGTTCCTCATGATCTCCGGTCTTTGATTAAGAAGACCTATTTCACGAATGGCAATTATTACCGGACGCGGATTCTGAAAGGAGTAATCCACATAGGAAAACAGAAACTTTCGGAACGTTTCCGCAGCAGGTGCCTTTTCACTGCTGATTACATCAAGCAATTCTTTAACGGCTGCCGTATGCCTGTCAAGGAGTTCACGGAGCAACAACTCTTTGGACCCGAAGTAGTAGGCAAGCATGGCCACATTCACCCCGGCGTGCTCGGCAATCATTCTGGTAGTTGTACTCCGGTATCCGTGAGCGGCTATCAGCTTCTCCGCCACATCAAGTATTTTTTGTTTTTTATCTGACATTTGCGGTTATAAAACACCATTTTCCACAGGGCACATATCACGCAATGCATCAAACCGGTAGATGCCGTTCTGATGTCCGTCACTCCAGATAATCTGAACGGCATAATTCCCGACCTGAGAAATTTTTGATATTGTTCGATTTTGGCCCGATGGCTGCAGGAAAATTTCGGGATCCACTTTTTTTCCCATATTTTCATGTCCCCCCTGACAGTAAACACACGGGCAGGCACGACGCAGACCTTCCATCGGATACCGGCTGTGGTGCCCGTCAGCCCAGCCAACCTGCAATTCTCTTGTTTCGGAATTAACCGTTATCTTTTGTATCTGATACTTTTTTTCCATGGCCTTAGACACGATCTGCTAAATTACACTAAGATAAGGCCTTATTATTGAAATTCTCACTTCAGAATTCATTTTTTTCATGCCGGTTGACACACTTAAAACGATAACACAGGCTGGAAAAGGAGTTTTGACAGAAAAAGGATCCCGTTTTTTCTCGTTTTCTTTTCCCGTTTCAGACATGCATGAAATCACCGGAAAAAGAAAGGCTGTCCGGGAGGAGCATCCTTATGCCACCCACCACTGTTTTGCATGGCGTGTAAACCCGTTTCACCCTGAGGAATTTGCGCAGGATGACGGTGAACCGGGAGGAACAGCCGGTGTGCCTATTCTCGGTGTCATCAAATCAGAGGAGCTGATCAACGTGCTGATAATCGTGGTTCGCTATTTCGGAGGAACGAAACTCGGCAAAGCGGGGCTTATTCAGTCGTACAGAGAATCAGCACTACGCTCTGTGCAACACTCCGGAAAAAAGACACTTGGACTATATTCCGGGTTCAGAATTGAGTATCCATACGACCAGGAAAACCGGATCCGGGAAATGATGAACAGGTTTAATATGAAAAAACAAGATGAACTATATCTTGAAACTGTAACTATTACAGTCCGTTGTCCTTTTGAACATACTGATGATCTGCAGAGTATGCTCGAACATCACTCCTACCTTGGAATTGAGTTTGAAAGAAAAGAAGACCGGTATCTTCCTGTTACATAGCATCCCAAACGAAAAAGGAAAATTAAAACACATGAAATGTCCATGACCGGGCTGGCGCCCGGACAAACAGGCGTATGATTAAATACGGTCATGGCATTTCACTACGTGACCTTCGGTTCATCTGACCATATAAATCCAAAATTTTAAACACATGAAAATCTACACAAAAAGCGGCGATCACGGGGAAACTTCCCTGTTCGGGGGACAGCGGGTGTCAAAAAACCACTCCCGTATTGATGCGTACGGCACTGTTGATGAGCTCAATACCATAATCGGAATAGCCCGCACGGCAGATCCGGTACCGGAGATTGAACAATTACTGGATCAGCTGCAAAATGAGCTCTTTGTCCTTGGTGCCGACCTGGCTACACCTCCTGAAAAAAGCAGCAGGGTACAACGTGTTGGCAACGACCAGGTGTCTCTTCTGGAAGAATCCATCGACCGCCTTGAAAAATCTCTTGAACCCCTGACTTCTTTTATCCTGCCCGGAGGTTCCTCCTGTTCCGCCTATCTGCACCATGCAAGAACCGTTTGCCGGCGGGCGGAAAGAATCTGCTTTTCATGCAAACAGTCCGAGATTATTTCACAGGAAGCTCTTATTTTCCTGAATCGACTTTCCGACTTGCTTTTTGTGATGGCTCGCTTTCAGAATAAGGCAAAAAGAATCGATGACGTGAAATGGCAGGCACCCTAAAACTTCAACAGGCTTTAACGGTTCAGCTGCATGGGCTTAAGCAACAAACAGAAAAACTACATCCGGGAGCAGTACAGAAAAAAAAGTTCCGGTCAGCTCGCACGTGAGATCAAGGCAGACCCGGACGACATTGCTGCCTATATTGAAACTCTGCAGCCAACTGCCGATGGCAGGAAAAAGCTCATTTTTCTTGCCATTACCCTGATGATTCCGGTGCTGTTTTTTGTGATTCTTGAAAGCTCACTCCGGTTATTCAACTACAGGGGAGATACCAGTCTTTTCGAATTTCCGGAAGAGTACTTTAAAGGTGAGTACGGACTGCCTAACAGAAACTTCAATGCACGTTATTTTTTCAATACAGCCAACCTCCCCGGTTTTTCCAACGATGCCTTTCTTGCTGATAAACCCGACACCTCTTTTCGGGTATTTGTCATGGGTGGTTCATCCACTGCCGGGTATCCCTACGGTTTTAACGGCACATTTTCCAGGGTAACAGCTGATGCAATGAAAGATGTTATGCCCGGCCGGCTCATTGAGGTTGTGAATATCGGGGCTGCCGCGGTCAATACCTACACACTGTACGATCAGATTCCCGAAATTCTCGCACAAGAACCCGATGCCATTTTCATATATACCGGCCACAATGAATACTACGGTGCCCTCGGAGTCGGATCCAGCGAACAATTCGGTGCATTCCCCGGATTTGTACGCACCTACCTCAGACTGCAGCGTCTGAAAACATTCATGCTTATCCGGGATTTCATTGCAACAGTTTCAGGTTGGATTGCAACAACAATGGCCGATGAACGGCTTCCGGCCGGTGACGGAACACTCATGCAGCGTATGGTTCAGGATCAGACCATCACGCTCGACAGTGACGCTTTTCTTCTCGGCAAGAACCAGTTTGAAAGCAATCTTGACAAAATTTTGTCACGATTCGATAAGAATGATATTCCGGTTTTCATCTCAAGCATTGCAAGCAATCTGAAAGATCAGAAACCCTTCGTTTCAATCCGTTCTGACAAGCATCCCCCGGCCGAAGAAGTTTTTCAAAGGGCAAAAGAACACTATCAGGCAGGCAACTATCAGGATGCTTACGAAAAATTCAAATATGCCAAAGACCTTGATGCCCTGAAGTTCAGAGCACCTGAAATTTTCAATGAAATCATCCGGAAGAAAGCAGAAATACACAATGCCCATTATGTCCCGGCATATGAAAGCCTGCAGGCAAACAGCATAAACGGTATTATCGGTTTTGATTTCATGCTGGAGCACCTTCATGCAAATCAGCCCGGATATTTTCACATCGGAAAATCCTTTTTTGAGTCATTTGCGGAAAGCGGAATATTGGAAAATGAACTTGAATTAACTGAGCTGCGCGACTGGGAGCACTATTTTGATGCCATGAAGCTCTCTGAGCTTGATGACCGGATCGCATACCACAGAATTCAGCTTCTTACCGGTGGATGGCCCTTTAAAGACGAACCGGATCCGTATGGTTACCCTTACGGCTATGAGCCGGAGGGTTTTATAGATGATGTGGCTTTTGATGTCGTTCACACTGCCAAAAGATGGGATCAGGCCAAGCTGAGTATCGCCGAATATTACACCGAAAACGGGGCCTTTGAAAAGGCTCTCAGCGAATACAAAGGTCT
The DNA here is from genome assembly GCF_017921895.1 of Natronogracilivirga saccharolytica. Lineage (NCBI taxonomy): Bacteria > Pseudomonadati > Balneolota > Balneolia > Balneolales > Cyclonatronaceae > Natronogracilivirga > Natronogracilivirga saccharolytica. The sequence goes on along the minus strand of NZ_JAFIDN010000012.1, from coordinate 7,717 downwards.
TATAAGGGATCAGCCGTACAACCATTCACCCTATCAGTTTGCAGGGCGCCTGCTTCTGCAGTACATGAACGATTTCGACCGGGCGCGGCCCCATTTCGAAAAAGCGTGGAGTATGAAGCCATCCAATTACAACGCGCGCATGCTCGGCTCCATCGAAGTAAATGACGGCAACTACGAACGGGGAATTTCCCTTCTGGAACAGGCCCTCGAATTTAATGAAAGAGACGTTCAGGCCATGTTTAACTTGTCGGGCGCCCAGGCCATGAATGGCCAGCTTGAAACTGCTTACGAAACAGCAATGAAACTGAGACAGGTACAGCCGGGCTTCCCCGGACTGGACTCATGGTTGTGGCAGCTTGAACGGCAAAGACAGCAGCATTCCCCTGAGAATCAGTGATGAAACCAGATGATGTTAAAAAATAAATCAGTTTGTAACTATACTGTTCCGGTAATGCAACTTTGTGTATTTTGAAAGTATATTCCGGGAACACGGGAAAAGATTAAAACGTTATTTCCATTTATATAACTCTCAGCAACTTATACATTTTTATGCATCGCGCTATTCTGCCATCACTGCTCCTGATTGTAACATTGAATGCCTGCCATTTCCAAGATGACAGCAGCTATGACACTTCAGACACGGCAGAACCTGTTTCTGAAAAAGTTGAAATACAGCCTGAACTGGATGTATTTGGGATCAACAAAGAGCTGGAAGCCACAACTCACAGAATCAGAAGAAATGAGTCGCTGTCTTTCATACTCAGAAATAATGGACTCACACCCCGTAACGTGCATGAAATTGTTCAGGCTTCCTCGGGAATTTTTGATGTGCGAAGGATACGCGCCGGACGGCCTCTTCACATTTACACTCAGTCAGACACTACCGGCGGGGCTGCAAAACCCCGGTATATTGTTTATGAGGAGAACAGCACAGATTTCATCCGGTTTGAGCTTGGTGATTCCGTTAGTGTCGAAAGGGGTTCAAAACCTCAGGAAACACGCACCCGGCTGGTAAGCGGGGAAATCAACAGTTCATTATATCAGGCACTTCGCTCACTCGGTGTTGATCAGCAGCTTACACACCGCCTCGCCGAAGTTTACGCCTGGCAGGTAGACTTTTACCGTATCCAGCGGGGAGATCATTTTGAGGTCTATTTTGAGGAAAAATATGTAGACGGACAGCGTACCGGTATTGGCCGTATAAAAGCAGCCGTATTCAATCACCGGGGCAACAATTATTACGCTTTTCATTACAGACAAAACGGAATGGATGAGTATTATGACGAAAACGGGAAGTCCATGAGACGTCAGTTCATGGCCGCTCCGCTGGAATACAATCGTATCAGCTCCCGGTTTTCACACAACAGGTATCATCCCGTACACCGGCGCCATATGCCGCATTACGGAACTGATTATGCCGCTCCTACGGGTACTCCCATCAGAGCCGTGGGGGATGGTGTCGTTACCGCAGCCCGATACGGACGAAATAACGGAAACTTCGTCAGAATCAGACATAACAGTATTTACGAAACAGGATACCTTCATATGTCACGATTTGCTGATGGTATAAGCGCCGGAACGGAAGTCGAGCAGGGCCAGATAATCGGCTACGTCGGGGCGACGGGAACGGCTACCGGCCCTCACCTTTGTTTCCGGTTCTGGAAACATGGCGAACCCGTTGATCCGCAGCGAATTGACCTGCCCCCTGCAGACCCGATTCAGACGGAGCACCGGGTTGCATTTCTTTCCAGAAAAGAAGATTTGCTGACCAGGATGGATATTGATCCGGATACCGTAATTCAAAGACCTTTTGCATTCGCACCAGATATCGGTTATTCCGGAATTCTCTCCGGATCTCCCGCGCAGGAAGACTCTACTGAATTATAGACCAATTAGCTACGTCCAATATGGCTCAAAAAACCATTCTTGTCACAGGAGCAAGCAAAGGCATCGGATATGCAACAGCAGCATATCTTGCAGGTGAAAAAAAACATGTTCTGGCCGTCGCCCGGAGCAAAGACCGGCTAGAAGAACTGAAGTCCAAAGCACCGAAACGAATTGAAACCGTTGCCTGCGACCTGCTGGACTCCTCTTCCATTCAGAATCTTGTGGATGCAGTCCGCGATCAGAATCTGCAGATCACTTCACTTGTTCATAATGCAGGCGGTCTCATCAAAAAAAACTTCATGGAACTCACCGATGATGACTGGAATACGATGTGGAACATGAATGTCATGTCTGCTGTCCGTTTGCTGCGCGCTTTGTTTCCTTTCTTTGCAAAAGGAGCTCACATTGTCACTATCGGAAGCATGGGGGGATACCAGGGCAGCTCCAAATTCCCGGGTTTGTCGGCCTACAGCACCAGTAAAGGTGCACTGAGTATCTGGACAGAGGCTATGGCTGCAGAGCTGAAGGATGATAACATCTCTGTCAACTGCCTGTGCCTGGGTGCCGTCCAGACAGAAATGTTCTCTGCCGCTTTTCCGGGCGTAAAGGCACCGCTGAAACCTGAAGACATCGGTGAATATATCGGAGATTTTGCAATGAAAGCTCACAAATTCATGAATGGCAAAGTGCTTCCCGTCACTTCCGGTGATCCGTGAACCCTGTTCATCCCGTCACTTCCGGCAACTGAACCAAGCCCTGAATCATTTTCACCGCATTGCAGATTATTCAATATATTGCTGCGGCAACCATTTTCCTGTTCTGAAAAGATCACAAACAGGATGGCATAGTCGTTGCAGTTTGTGTACAGGATGCCAATTGACTTCGATTATTTTGGCATAAACCGTGAATTCAATAAATTCCAACAGTCACTCCTCAAAGGTCACTCCTCAAAGTACTTTTATAACTATTTACCATGCTCAATTCAAAAAGCCTCCCCGTTTTACTTCTCTTATTGATTGTTCTGACCGCAGTCCGGACAGTTGAATCACAGCCTTTGCGTATCGTTGCTGTCAATACGTTCACAGGTGCCGTAACCGGCGCGGCTCTTGGCGGTGCAACTATAGCATTGCAGAACAAAAGTGACATCGACTATTATCCCCTTCGGTTCGGCATTGGCATGGGGACCATTATGGGTGTTGGCACCGGGTTTTACGATTGGTCTCAGGCTGCCGGAGACGGATACTACGTCGACGGTGCCATAAGTTCAACCGGAACAACCGGCACCCTTATTTTACTGGATACATTTTACGGGGCTGCTACCGGTGCGATTGTCGGGACGGCTGTAAGTCTGATGACAGAATCAAAAATTGTCAAAGGTGTGCAATTTGGCAGTGCTACCGGAGCCTGGGTCGGATTTGCATTCGGTTTGTTTGATGCCTTTGTGCTCAGCTCGCAAAGCGGATATGACAGTTTTTACGATGACTATACAAACGCATCCGGCAGCATGTCGAACCCTGCAACTGCCGGATTTATTCAGCTTAAAGATGACAAAGATCGTTTTGCTGTCGGCCTTCTGAATCCCATGATGTATCAGTCAGTCGATTTCAGTCCCGGAAATGATATTACCGGTAAAACCAGTTTGGGAGTTGAATTTACCCGTATCAGCATATCTCTTTAGCTAAATGACATCCAATGCAGCAATGAGAAGATTAACGGTGACCGGTTTATCCGTCATCCGGGCCGCCTGGTTCGTTGCCGTCATTTTCTCCCTTATCCTGCTTCTCAGCTTCAGCAAATGTTTTAATGATACTTTTTACGGTCTCAGTATTCCCTGCGAGTGATGGATGGAAGCCGTCATTGAGAAAATTCCAGGCATCAGGTGGTGAACCCATGCGTTTTCCGGCGGGATCTACTATGTAACCGGATTTACCCGATATCACTTCCCTGAACTCTTTCAGGTCTTCCTCAAGTACGACACCGGCATGAAGAGGCATTTGCTGCATCAGTTCGGATATGACCGGTGGTGGAGTAATCCACACAGGCGGGTTGTCGCAGTTTTGAAGTATAGCCGATTCAATGGCATTGATGTTCTCCCAAAACTCGGCAAGAGAAACCAGTGTTCGTCCTGTTGTCAAATGCAGCCGTTGTGCATCCTGGCTTCCAAGTGCAACAAATATCCAGTCCGGTTTATGGGCAATAACATCCCGTTCCAGCCTGCGGAGTGCATCCGAAGATAATGACTCACCTAAACTGGCATCGATAAACCGGTAATTTGCCTTCGGAACAGCCATTTCAAGTACGTTCCGGAATATTTGAAACCAACCCTGCCTGTCATCCGTAATTGCGTCACCTACAACCGCTATGGTAGCATCCGCCTCAATTGGCAGGCTCTCAATCAGTTCCAGCATTTTTTCGTCTTTGAGTATCTCTTCAGCAGCCTTTTTTGCCTGCTCATCAAAGTGATTTCTTATACTCTGAAACTGATCTGAGTCCAGACCGATGAAGTCGGCCACTGCTTCAGCATCTTTGATGCCCTGAAATAAAGGAAACCGTTTTTCAATATTTGAAAACTGGACCAGATATTCGAGCAACGCTTCTTTTTCTTCCTGTTTCATTACCAATGAATTGATTTAATGTTTTTCAATATTCGCATATCATCACGGAGTATTTCATCCCGGACTTCATAACGGTACCAATCCGTAAACCGTTGTACAGAAACCGGTCAATGCTCTTTTTTCTTCTTAATCAGATCCTGAACCAGTTCTGGGGTTCCCTCCGCAGCCGTTTTTTGAATAAAAGTAACATTGGATTGAAACCTGAATTCCGGCTGCTTCGGATCTATGACGTATACGGGAGTGCCGGGCTGCGTGAGATCTACCAGACCAGCGGCCGGATAAACGGCCAGAGACGTCCCGATGACAAGCAGGATATCACACCGGGCAACTTCCCTTGCAGCTGTTTCCATCATGGGAACCATCTCTCCGAACCATACGATATTAGGCCGGAGCTGCCGGCCTTCACTGTCCTTGTCACCCGGTTTTATATCATCATATCCAATATCTTTCACAGGACCATCCGCATTTACGGGTCTTGCCTTGGTCAGTTCACCATGCAAATGGATTATTCGGGAAGAACCGGCCCGCTCATGCAGATCATCCACGTTTTGAGTCACTATTGTTACATCATAGTATTTCTCCAGCTGTTTCAGAGCCAGGTGTCCTGCATTCGGCTGAACTTCCTTCAATTGTCTCCTTCTTGAATTGTAGAATTCAAGAACCTTTTCAGGATCCCGGTTCCAACCTTCAATCGAAGCTACCTCCATCACATCCACACCTTCCCAGAGGCCACCGGAGTCCCTGAAAGTGGTGATACCGCTGTCCGCACTCATCCCTGCACCTGTCAATGCAACGGCTTTTTCTTTATTATATAAATTCATATATTTATATATGATTATTATTGCAAATAACACTGAAATAATACAGTCAGAATAGAAAAAATCATTTTTAAACGCTACGAACTACATGATAAAGTCCAAACTCAACCCGGAACCAAAGTATCTCACAACTATTGAAACCGGTGACCATATTCAGATTCTGGATGAACCCGTATCACTGGGTGGCAACAATCAGGGACCAACACCTGTACAAGCGGTTTATTCGGCGTTGGCCGCATGTATTTCCATAACCCTCCGCATGTATGCCGATCATAAAAAAATCCCCCTGGAAAGTGTTGAGATCACGATTGAAGCTGAAAAAAAGTCTGTCAAAGACAGTGATGAACGGTTCAGGGATAAACCTCAGATGATCGACAAGGGTAAAGTCCGGTTCATTCATGCTATTATTTCTGTATCCGGAAATCTTGATGCTGAGCACATACAAAAGCTTGATGTCATCGCAGGAAAATGCCCGGTTCACAAAATGCTTAAGCACGGGGCCTGGATCACACACGAAATAAAGGTATTAAACGGCAAATAGTAGTAAAGAGGATTACGTTTCAGGAATGGTATTTTTTCTGCACTTTGTGTGCGGTCTGTTATCATCAGCTGGTGAAATCAGCCCAGTTTGCACTGCTCTCAATGTCTTCACTTGGAAATGATTCCGGCAGTTCGTGCAGAACATTGAGAAACTTCTTTATTTCCACGGAAAGAACATTCAGGGTATTCCCGATAAGCTCATTGTTAAATCCCTTTTCACCCAGGTCCAGAACCATGTTCATGGTTACGACATAACCAAGCATTTTGCCGAGAACAACCTGCTTTCTTTGGGCCATATCGGCAGAAACAGAAATATTGGTATCCTTTTCCAGATATTCAGATGCTTTTTGAGTTAACTCGTAACTTTTCAGATAATCATAGAGCACCGATATTTTGGCTTTTCTCATCCTTTTGATAAAGGACTCGGCTATCTGCTGGTACAAAATGTCATTGGACCCTTCAAATATCTGAAACGGCCGGCTGTCGATAATTCCCCGTCCGGCCATATGGTCCAGTTTGTACCCCTGCGCTCCGGTAAGCTGCAGAAATGACTGGGCGGCATCCTGCATCATATCTGTAACAATCGATTTGATGGCATTTGCCGGAATGTCTTCGGTTGACAGGTTTTTGGATATCGGAGCATGCGCACTGGTATAGGCGCACATAGCCGAACAGGATGTGAACCATGACTGTAGTCTTACCATCCTTTCCTTAACCTGGTCATATGAAAAAAGACTTTTTCCGCCGACACTTCTGTTTGTGACATGCGTTAGAGCATCATCAGCAATTCTTCGCAAAAAGCCCATTGCCATACCGGGAAACTGCATGCGGCTGCGATGAAGCATATCCAGCATGAGCTTTATACCTGTAGAGCCTGAATCAAGTTTATAATCAGCAGGAACGGTGACATCAATACTGTTTCTGCCATAGGGCAGCATATAGAGACCGAGATTCTCGAAATATTCTTCAACTTCAATTCCGGAGTTTCTGTTGTCGTGAATGAAGAAATCAATGTCACGTGCAAGCGTACCGTCTTTTTTCCTTTTTCTGGCCGTAAGAAGCCAGTAATCCGCCCATCCGGTTAAACCTGCCCAGTGCTTTGTCCCCTTGATTCTGTAACCATTCTGTGCCTCCTGGTAAGCAGTCTGCATATGCAAGGCATCCGATCCGTATCCAGGTTCGGTTATCATCAATCCGCCCATTGCCTGATCATTCACAAACTGCCATAGCACATCTTTTGCTACTTTTTTGTCAGCATACCGGCTTACAGGTTGGATAAACAGGGCACCGTTGATCCCCATCATCAAAGAGAGCGGCAGGGATTCATAAGAGGATGCTTCAAGCATTTTGAGGCATTGACTTACATTGCCTCCAAAGCCTCCGTGTTCTTTTCCGATGAATACATTCAGGGGCTTGCACTGCATAATGTCCCTCATCAACATGGGAGGTATGCTTCTGTGGAGACTTACTTTTTTATGATTTTGTGAATCCCGGAAGACCCGGTGCAACACATTTTCATACTCTTTTATGAAACGGCTGAAGGAAGAATCCTGATTGTTATTCATCCTGTTTTCCGCTGTAACGTCAGTTGGTGGGTTTGTGTACTGCAAAACAGTTTTTTGTAATGGTTGTTTTTTTCAGTGACAAAGAGCTAATTTACTGATTTGTATGCTATTTGTCATTTTGAATTGTCGTTTTGTAGACAACGATCAATTCGGTACAAACATTCCACAAAAAAAACGTCAAAAGGATGCCAGGGATTGGGATAAAAAAAAAGCGGGACGCCGTGGTTATGGAGGACCGTTGAGCGCCCCGCTGAGGGGGGTAAAGATAAAAAAAGAGATGAGGCGACCACCT